>NZ_JAAMXB010000001.1:0-56150 GCF_011068225.1 Campylobacter sp. CFSAN093229
TAGGGGTTTGGAAGGTAATATTTGTATGAAAAGTAAAATAAATTAAATTTTATTCACACATTCTTTAAAGACTTTTCCACGCTCTGCGTAAGAGTTGAACTGATCTAAACTTGCACAAGCGGGACTTAAAAGAGCCACTTCATTGACTCTTAAGTGATTTGAAATTTCATTTACAGCTTTAGATAAAACTTCACATTTATAGGCTTTCAAATTCGCTTTTTTTGCATAATCAAGCATTTTTTCAGTACTAATACCTATAGCATAGAGTTCTATGTTAAAATTTTTCATAAAATCAAATAAATTACTAAGATCTACACCCTTATCATCTCCCCCTATGATAAGATGGATTTTTTTATCTTTATAGCGATTAAGTGCAGCCATTACCGCACTTTCATTTGTAGCTTTAGTGTCATTTACCCAAAGCCTATTTTGACTGTCTTTAAGCTCTTCGAGTTTATTTTTTTCCATTACAAAGCTATTTAAAAGCTCATAGCTTAAAGTATCAAGTAGAATTTTTTCTATAGCTAAAGCCATGATAGCATCGAGTAAAAAAGGACTTTTAAAGGAAATTTTTTCCGTATCAATGCCAAATTTAACAGCTAGATCTTTTTCATCTTCATAGCTTATTTTATGAGCTTTTGTTGGAGTATTCGCATAAATTTTAGGCAGTATTGCTACATCACATTCATTCATTCTTTTTAAAATGCTTAGCTTATCTTGAACATAATTATCAAAACTTCCATGCCAAGAAAGATGATCAGGACTTATAGGTAAAAGTGCATAAATTTCAGGTTTAGCTTTATGAGTGTAGTGTAGGGTGAAAGATGAAGTTTCAAGTATCCAAAGTTTTGCATAAGGATCAAGCTCTGCTAAAGGAGTTCCAACATTTCCACCCATAACAGCACCAATGTGTGATAATAAATGTGTAGCCATTTGAGTGGTAGTGGTTTTGCCATTGGTTCCGCTTATCCAAACGGATTTTGGCATGATATCATAAAAAAAGTCATATTCACTTTGTAAATTTTTTGCTTTTTGAATGAGTTTGTGCTTTGGTGGAAAACCTGGACTAGGAATTTCAATATCGCTTAAATTATCATCAAAATCATTAGGATTTAAAAGTAAATTTCCTAGTGTATCTTTTTTTGTTTCTATAAAATGATCATCATAAATATCAAAAGGTCCAAATTTATCTACCAAATTTTCAGCAATAGCACGTGTGGTTTTTCCGTATCCAAAAAGTGAAATTTTCATTATCTTAGCTTTATTGATGCAAGTGCGAGTAAATTTGAAAGTAGGGCTATCATCCAAAAACGTACTATAATTTTATTTTCTACCCAGCCAACTTTTTCAAAATGATGATGAATAGGTGCCATTTTAAAAACTCTTTTATTAAAAATTTTAAAACTTCCAACTTGTAAAATTACAGAAACAGTTTCGAGAACAAAAACAAAACCTATGAGTAAAAGTAAAATTTCATTTTTGCTAATGATAGCTAAAAATCCTATAAATCCACCTAAAGCTAAACTTCCGCTATCCCCCATAAAAACCTGTGCAGGGTAGCAGTTGTACCATAAAAATCCCATTAAAGCACCGATTGATGCAGCACAAATAATCACCACTTCACCAAGTCCTTGAATTTTTGGCAAAAGTAAATATTCACTATAATTTAAATTTCCGCTCAAATATAAGAATATCCCTAAAGTAGATAAAGAAAAAATACTTGGAACTGTAGCTAAGCCATCAAGTCCATCGGTTAAATTTACAGCATTAGAGCTAGAAATTAAAACCAAAATCCAAAAAGCAATGGCAAAAATTTCCATATCAAAAAGAGGGTGTTTGTAAAAAGGTATAAAAAGTTCCGTGCTAAGCTCTGAACTAAAATATAAAGGTAAGATGCAAATAAGTCCAGCGATGATTTGTGCTAAAAGCTTCATTCTTGGACTAAGTCCTGAATGATTATCTTTTTTTAGAACTTTGCCTAAATCATCTATGAGACCTATCAAACAAAAAAGTATCAAACAAAGTAAAGCACTTATAGCAAAAATATTATCAAATTTGATACAAAATAAACTTGCGATTACTGCAGAACTGATGAAAATAAGCCCACCCATGGTTGGAGTATGGCATTTGGTTTTATGAGTTTCTGGGGCGTATTCGTAAATAGGTTGACTAGCATTTTTAGCTTTTGCCCAAGTAATAAATTTAGGCATTAAAAATAAAGACAAACATAAAGCGATAAAAAATGCAAATCCTGCACGCACACTAATATAAGTAAAAAAAGCATAATGACTTAAATCTGAAAGATAATACAAAACCTAGCCTTCTTTTTGGTTTTTAAAAGTTTAATTTTAGTAAAATCTAACCAAAAAAATTCTTATAAAAGAGAGAAAAATGAAGCAAAAATGCGTTTTAATTATTACAGATGGAATAGGGTATAATAAGAATAGTAAGTTTAATGCTTTTGAAGCAGCTAAAAAACCAAGTTATGAAAAGCTTTTTAAGGAAGTCCCAAATTCTTTACTAAAAACGAGTGGTTTAGCTGTAGGTTTGCCAGAAGGGCAGATGGGAAATAGTGAAGTAGGGCATATGTGTATAGGCAGTGGGCGTATTATTTATCAAAATTTAGTGCGTATTAATAAAGCCATTGAAAACAAAGAACTTGAAAAAAATGAGAATTTACAAAAACTTTTAGCAAAATGTAAAAGAGTGCATATTATAGGGCTTTATAGTGATGGCGGGGTGCATTCTATGGATACACATTTTAAAGCCATGCTTGAAATTTGTGCGAAAAATGGCAATGAAGTTTTTGCTCACGCAATCACTGATGGGCGTGATGTAAATCCAAAAAGTGGCTTAAATTTCATAAAAGATTTAAAAGGATTTTGTGAAAACTTAGGCGTGCATTTTGCTACGCTTTGTGGGCGTTTTTATGCTATGGATAGAGATAAGCGTTGGGATAGGGTAAAAGAGTATTATGAGTGCTTATTAGGTAAGGCTTATAAGGTGCCAAATTTATTAGAATACCTACAAAAATCTTACGATGAAAATATTACTGATGAGTTTATCAAAGCAGCACAAAATGAGAATTACAAGGGTATGAGAGAAGAAGATGGCATTATCTTTATCAATTTTAGGAATGATAGAATGAAACAACTCGTTGAAGTGTTAAATTCTAAGGATTTTAAAGAGTTTGAACGCGAAAAAATCTTTGAAAATTTACTTACTATGAGTGTTTATGATGATAAATTTAAACTCCCTGTGCTTTTTGAAAAAGAAAAAATTGAAAATACTTTAGCGCAAGTGATTTCTAAAGCAGGGCTTAGTCAGCTTCATACCGCAGAAACCGAAAAATACGCCCATGTAACTTTCTTTTTTAATGGCGGAAAAGAAGAGCTTTTAGAAAATGAAACAAGGGTTTTAATCCCAAGCCCCAAGGTAAAAACTTATAATGAAAAACCCCAAATGAGTGCTTTTGAAGTGTGTGATGCAGTGAAAAAAGGCATAGAAAAGGGTGAGGATTTTATAGTGGTAAATTTTGCAAATGGAGATATGGTTGGACATACAGGTGATTTTAATGCTGCTATAAAGGCTGTCGAAGCGGTGGATACTTGTTTGGGCGAGATTGTAGAATGTGCAAAAAAGCATGATTATGCTTTTATCATTACAAGTGATCATGGAAATTGCGAGGCTATGCAAGATGAAAAAGGAAATTTGCTTACCAATCACACCACTTTTGATGTTTTTGTTTTTGTGCAAGCAAGGGGAGTTTCAAAGATTAAAGATAATATGGGGCTTAGCAATATCGCTGCAAGCGTGCTTAAAATTTTAGACTTAGAAATTCCAAAAGAAATGAATGAGGCTTTATTTTAGTTTGTTTGCCTTTTTTATAAGAAATTTGTTAAGATTGCAATTTTTAAAATTAAACTTATTAAGGATAGATAATGAAATTTAGTGGAAAAAATGTTTTAATTACTGGAGCAAGTAAGGGAATAGGTGCTTCTATCGCAAAAACTTTGGCGGGTTTTGGACTTAAAATTTGGATTAATTATCGTTCAAAACCTGAACTTGCAGATGCTTTAAAAGATGAAATTATTGCAAGTGGTGGCGTTGCTGCTGTGATTAAATTTGATGCAAGTAAAGAAGATGAGTTTGAAAACGGTGTAAAAACTATAGTTGAGAGTGATGGAGAATTAAGTTATCTTGTAAATAATGCAGGCGTTACAAATGATAAACTTGCTTTAAGAATGAAATTAGAGGACTTTAGTAGCGTTGTAGATACAAATTTAAGCTCAGCTTTTTTAGGTTGTAGAGAAGCTTTAAAAACCATGAGTAAAAAACGTTTTGGTGCTGTTGTAAATATCGCTTCTATTGTCGGAGAAATGGGCAATGCTGGACAAGTAAATTATTCTGCTAGTAAAGGTGGAATGATAGCTATGACTAAATCTTTTGCTAAAGAAGGAGCAAGTAGAAATTTACGCTTTAACTGTGTAACTCCAGGTTTCATAAAAAGCGATATGACTGAAGTTTTAAGTGATGAAATCAAACAAACCTATCAAGACAATATCCCTTTAAAACGCTTTGCAGAACCTGAAGAAGTAGCTAATTGTGTAGCGTTTTTACTTAGTGATTATGCCTCTTATGTGACAGGCGATGTGCTTAAGATCAATGGTGGTTTATATATGTAAGGAAAAATGATGGATTTAAAAGAAATAGCACAATTTTTAGATGATAATGCACCAGCATTTTTAGCCACTTTAGGAACTTGTGGAAATCCTAGAGTGCGTCCTATACAAAGTCCATTGCTTGTGAGAGATAAAATTTATTTTTGCACAGCAAATACAAAAGGACTTTTTAAACATATAAAAAATTATAATGGTATTGAATTTTGTTCTTGTGCAAAAGATGGGACTTTTTTAAGACTTAGAGCTAATGCGGTTTTTGAACCAAATTTAGAAGTTAAAAAAATGATGTTCGAAAAATACCCTTATCTTGTAAATCTTTATGAAACTCCACAAAATCCAAAATTTGAAGTTTTTTATCTTGATCATCTAAGCGCTAGAATGCAATTTATGAATGGAGAATTTAAGCTTTTTAAGGCTTAATGATTTGATAATTTTATTAACTATATATTAATTAAGATAAATATTATCTTAATTAATATTAACTTTTTGTTATTTTTTTAAGGTATAATCATTCCGTTTAATTTGCAAGGAATAGATTATGATATATTGCAAAAATTTTTTAATATTTATTTTATTATATTCATTTATCTTCTTTGATTACTTATCTTATGCTTTTTTATATTTACTAAATTATAAATTTGTTTTTAATCCATTTTATATTGAAAGGAGAGTTTGTTTTTGGATTTTTGGCATGCGGTTATGTAAGATTGACTTACATTAAAAATTATTATTAATTTTTTTAAATAAGGAGAATGATATGGGTGAATTTTCTAGAAGAGATTTTATAAAAACAGCCTGTATTAGTGTAGGAGCTTTAGCTGCAAGTTCAAGTGGAGTTTATGCTTTAGATGATTCATCTAAGATGGATAAAGATACAAATTTACCTTCTTGCGATGTTTTGGTAATTGGATCAGGTGGAGCAGGTTTGCGTGCTGCAGCCGCAGTGAGAAAAGAAAATCCAAAATTAAGCGTTGTAGTAGCTACAAAGATGATGCCATCGCGTAACGCAACTTGTATGGCAGAGGGTGGAATTAATGGAGTTACTGATTTTTCTAATGGAGATTCCTATAAATTACATGCTTATGATACTATTAAAGGCGGAGCTTATTTGGTAGATCAAGATGCGGCTTTAAAATTTTGCGAATTAGCTGGAAAGGCTATTTTTAATATGGATTTTATAGGAACCTTGTTTTCAAGAAATGAGCAAGGTGGAGTAGCTCAGCGTTTAATGGGAGGAGCTTCTAAGAAACGCTGTAACTATTCTGCAGATAAAACAGGTCATATTTTAATGCATTCTTGTTTAGATGATGCTATTAGTAGTGGTGTGAAATTTTTAATGGATCATGAGCTTTTGGATATAGGTGTTGTGGATGGAAAATGCGAGGGTGTCGTTTTAAGAGATATACAAAGCGGTGGAATTTATCCTGTGTTATGCAAAGCTTTGGTGATTGCTACAGGGGGATATACAAGGATATTTTATAATAGAACTTCAACTCCTTTTATTGCCACAGGAGATGGCGTGGCAGCTGCTCTTAGAGCAGGACTTGGTTTTGAAGATCCTGAGATGATACAATTTCACCCAACAGGAGTTGCAAATGGTGGAACTCTTATTACAGAAGCGGCGCGCGGTGAAGGGGGATATCTTTTAAATAATCGTGGTGAGCGTTTTATGAAAAATTACCATGAAAAAATGGAGCTTGCACCGCGAGATGTGGTTGCGCGTGCTATAGAAACAGAAATTCGTGAAGGTAGAGGTTATGGCGAGGGACTTGGAGCTTATGTTTTGTGCGATGTACGCCACTTAGGAAAAGAAAAAATTTTAAAAGATTTACCAAAAATTCGTCACACTGCAATGCTTTTTGAAAATATTGATTTAGTAGATACTCCTGTACCTATCCGTCCAACGGCGCATTATTCTATGGGTGGAATTGAAGTGGCTAAATTTGAAGATATGAGTACTAAAATTGCTGGAATTTATGTAGGTGGAGAAGCTTCTTGTATTTCTATACATGGAGCTAATAGACTAGGGGGAAATTCTTTAGCCGATGCAGTTGTAACGGGGCATTTAGCAGGCATTGGTGCGACAAATTATGCCAAAGATGCAAGTTTTGGAAAAGGGGCAAAAACTCATGAACTTGCTCAAAAATGGCAGGCTAGATTTAAAGAAATTACAAATAATGGCGGAAATGGTCAAGAAATGTATGAATTGCGAGAAGAGCTAGGAAGTCAAAATTGGGATAATATGGGGATTTTTAGAACTCAAGAAAAACTCGATCTTCTAGCAAAAAATTTAGAAGATATACAAGCAAGATATGAAAAAATTCGTATTCCAAATCCTAATGAAGTGATGAATACTGCTTTTACAGATTATGTAGAGCTTGGTAATTTGATTTTACTTTCTCGCTGTGCTTGTTTAGCAGCTAGAAATAGACTTGAAAGTCGTGGGGCTCATACTAGAGAAGATTATCCAAAGCGAGATGATAAAAATTTCTTAAAACATAGCATTGTAAATTTAGAAAATGATGAATTAAAACTTAGTTATAAAGATGTCGTGGTAACTGAGTTTTCACTTGATGGAAGGAGAGTACAATGAAAATTATCATAGATCGTTTTAATGGCAAGGAAAAATATGAACAAAGTTATGATATTGATGATAAGGATATACAAGGAAAAACTCTGCTCTCTCTTTTGCTTTTTATCAAAAAAACAAAAGATATTACTTTAAATTTTACCGCCTCTTGTCAATCTGCAATTTGTGGGGCTTGTGCAGTTCGTGTGAATGGGCATTCTTATCTTGCTTGTGATACTAAAATGCAAGATTTGTTAAAAGAATATGATAATCCTTCAAGTATACGCATTTCTCCGCTTGGAAATTTTAGAGTAATTTCTGATTTAATTGTGGATTGGGAGCCTTCTATGGAAAATTTAAGAAAAATTCGTCCTGCTATGGTGGCAAAAAATGAATTTTCAGCGGAAAAGGGCTGTAAACAAAGTCAAGAAGAATTTGATCGTATTAGCAAGCAATGGGATTGTATTTTATGTGGTAGCTGTGCTTCAGAGTGTAATAAATTAGAAGCAGATAGTAGCGATTATATGCAACCTTTTGTTTTTACTCATGCTTGGCGTGCAGCGGCGGACTCTCGAGGTAAGGATCCTATGTTGCATGTAAAACCCAGCGTAATGAATGGACTTTGGCTTTGTGTTCATTGTCAAGAGTGCGCTGATCGTTGTCCAAAGGGTATAAGTTCAGTAAGTGATATAGCAAATTTAAGAGTGATGGCGATTAAAAAAGGTTTAAATGAAGGCTTAGGGCCTGATCATGCTGAAGCTTTTTATAAAGATTTAGTTGAAGGTTCAGGACGCTTGAATGAAATTTATCTTGCTTTGCGTTCTGAGGGTGTTATAGGTTCTATGGGTAAAACAGATATAGCTTTTAAACTTATGCGTGCAGGAAAAATGAATCCTATGCATGTTTTTGGCGAGGATGAAATAGAAGGGCATAAAGATTTGGTTAAAATGATAAAGGCGGCACAAGAAGCTGCTGTTAAGGAGTAAAATATGCAAAAAGAATACGCTTTTTTTCCAGGTTGTGTTTTATCTCAAGCTGCAAAAGAATCTAAAATTTCACTTGAAGCTATTGCACCTATTTTGGGTTGGAAGTTGAATGAAATTAAGGGGTGGAGTTGTTGTGGGGCTTCTCAAGCGCAGTGTGTTGATCCTATTGCGACTTTGGTAGCTAATGCAAGAAATATTGCTTTAGCGGAAGAGATGAAAATGCCAATGCTTACAACTTGTAGTACTTGTATGCTAACTTTAACTAAAGCAAAAAATACTCTTGATAAGGGTGCAAAAGAACGCATCAATACTTTTTTAGCACAAGGTGGAATGAAATATCAAGGTTCAACGCCTATTACAAGTCTTTTGTGGGAGCTTTATGAGGATTTGGATAATTTAAAAAGCAAGGTGAAAAAGCCGCTTTCAAATTTAAAAGTAGCTTTATTTTATGGTTGCCATAGTTTAAGACCTGAAGATACTTTCGGTAAAAAAGAAAGTTCAACCAATCCAAAAAGTTTTGAAAGTGTAGTAGAAGTTTTAGGGGCTAAAATAGTTCCTTTTGAAAAACGCCTTGATTGTTGTGGTTTTCATGCTTCTTATCCTGCAGAAAAATCTGTGAAAAAAATGTCTAGTCAAATTGTCAATAATGCAAGTGAAAATCAAGCTGATTGTGTTGTAACACCTTGTCCACTTTGTCAAATGCAGCTTGATATCTATCAAGAAAGATTTCAAGATTATACTAATTCTAAAGCAAGATTGCCTATTATTCATTTATCACAATTAGTAGGACTTGCATTAGGACTTTCTAAAGAAATGGTTGGTTTGGATTATAATATTATTGATGCAAGTAAAATTGCATAAAAACATGGGCAAAAAGCCCATGTTTAAAGATTTAATTCCATTCTTAAAGAATGCTCCCAAAAAGCCACTTCTAAGCGTGTTACAGTATGAAAAATTTCGCTGAGTTTTTGGAATTTTTGTGCACTAACACTTGAAGTATAAGAATTAACAAAATCTTCAAATTCTTTAGCTTCATTTTGAAAATTTTCACTTCCATAGGTCAAAATCCATTCCTTGTAAGGATGATCTTTTAAATTTTCATTTTTTAAACGATTTATAATTTCAGCACCTATTTTTGCATAGCCTATAGCGCAAGCACTAAGAGCAACTAACATATCTAAAAAATCTCCATTTTCACCTACGCTTAACATATAACGCGAATAGGCTATATTGACTAAACTTTCATCTTTTGCATCGAGTTCATCTGCATTAATGCCAAGAGATAAAATTGCACGATGAAGCTCCATTTCTCCTTCAACTATATAATTTTGAAATTTCATAGCAAAACGAAGTTCTTTTGCGGTATTTGAGTTAAGTGCTAATCTTGCATAACATTTTGCGTAATTAAGCAAATAAATATAATCTTGCTTGAGATAAAAAAGAAAATTTTCTTGCTTTAGGCTTTTATCTTCCAATTTTTTAACAAAATCATGATGTAGATAAGCATTCCAAATTTTTTGATTTTCTTTGATTAAATTAGAGAAAAGCATCATTTTTCCTTTATGTTTTAATATTTTATTTTCAAGTATAATGAAAAACTATAAATATTTTAAGCTTTTTATAGTAAAATACGCTTTATTTTAATTTTTTGAAGGAGAACAAATGGCAACATTTGATGATGTAAAAGCAGTAGTAGTAGAGCAATTAAGTATTGATGCAGATGCAGTTAAAATGGAATCAAAAATTATTGAAGATTTAGGTGCTGATTCTTTAGATGTTGTAGAGCTTATTATGGCTTTAGAAGAAAAATTTGAAGTAGAAATTCCAGATAGTGATGCTGAAAAATTAATTAAAATTGAAGATGTTGTAAATTATATTGACAATCTAAAAAAATAATTTTTTTCTTGCAAGGAGCTTATTCTTGAAAAGAGTTGTAGTTACAGGTATTGGTATGATCAATGCCCTTGGTTTAGATAAAGAAAGTTCATTTAAAGCAATTTGCAATGGAGAAAGCGGAGTAAATAAAATTACTCTTTTTGATGCCACAGACTTTCCTGTTCAAATTGCAGCTGAAGTTAAAAATTTTGATCCATTAGAGGTTGTTGATGGCAAAGAAGTAAAAAAAATTGACCGTTTCATACAACTTGGAATTAAAGCAGCAAGAGAAGCAATGCAGGATGCTGGATTTAGTGAAGAATTAGACAAAGAAGAATTTGGCATTGTTTCGGCTGCTGGTATCGGAGGTTTGCCTAACATAGAAAAAAATTCCATTATTTGTTCCGAGCGAGGTCCGCGTAAAATTTCCCCTTTTTTTATACCTTCAGCACTTGTAAATATGTTAGGAGGTTTGATTTCTATAGAGCATGGACTTAAAGGGCCAAATATTTCTTGTGTTACAGCTTGTGCAGCAGGAACTCATGCTATAGGAGAAGCTTATAAAAGTATAGCTTTGGGAAATGCTAAAAAGATGTTAGTCATAGGTGCAGAAGCTGCGATTTGTCCTGTGGGTATAGGTGGTTTTGCTTCAATGAAAGCTTTATCAACTAGAAATGAAGATCCACAGCATGCTTCAAGACCATTTGACAAAGAAAGAGATGGTTTTGTCATGGGAGAAGGTGCTGGAGCTTTAGTTTTTGAGGAATATGAAGAGGCTAAAAAACGCGGTGCTACAATTTATGCTGAATTAATTGGATTTGGAGAAAGTGCAGATGCGCATCATATTACTTCACCAACTTTAGATGGGCCTTTAAGAGCTATGAAAAAAGCTTTAAATATGGCAGGGAATCCAAAGGTAGATTATATCAATGCACATGGAACTTCAACCCCTGTAAATGACAAAAATGAAACAGCAGCAATTAAAGAGCTTTTTGGTAATAATATCCCGCTTATAAGTTCCACCAAAGGACAAACAGGTCATTGCTTGGGTGCTGCAGGTGCAATTGAAGCAGTTGTTAGTGTTATGGCTTTAAGAGATGGGGTAGTTCCACCTACAATCAATCAGCTTGTAAAAGATGATGAATGTGATCTTGATTATGTTCCAAATATATCAAGAAAAGTAGATTTAAAAGTGGTGATGAGTAATTCTTTTGGTTTTGGTGGCACAAATGGCTGTGTTGTATTTAAAAAAGTAGATTAATATGGCTTCTTATTTAGATTTTGAAAAAAATATTCAGCAAATTGACGAGGATATTATCAATGCTCAGATTAAAGGAGATACTGAAGCTGTATCGATTTTAAAGAAAAATCTTGAAAAAGAAATTTCTAAAACTTATAAGAATTTAAGTGATTTTCAACGTTTGCAATTAGCGCGTCATCCAGATCGCCCTTATGCTCTTGACTATATTGAACTTATTTTAAATGGCACTCATGAAATACATGGTGATCGTGCCTTTAGAGATGATCCTGCTATTGTTTGTTTTATGGGTTATTTAGGAGAGAAAAAAATAATTGTAATTGGTGAGCAAAAAGGACGTGGAACAAAAGATAAAATCGCTAGAAATTTTGGAATGCCACATCCTGAAGGATATCGTAAAGCCTTAAGAGTAGCAAGACTTGCAGAGAAATTTCAAATTCCTATTTTATTTTTGATAGATACTCCAGGTGCTTATCCTGGAATAGGTGCTGAAGAAAGAGGGCAAAGTGAAGCTATCGCTAGAAATTTATATGAATTAAGCGATTTGAAAATACCAACCATTGCTATAGTTATCGGAGAAGGTGGTAGTGGCGGGGCGTTAGCTATAGGGGTTGCAGATAGACTTGCAATGATGAAAAATTCTGTTTTTTCAGTAATTTCTCCTGAAGGTTGTGCTGCAATACTTTGGAATGATCCTGCAAAAAGTGAAGCTGCAACCAAGGCTATGAAGGTAACGGCCGATGATTTAAAATCTCAAGGTTTAATTGATGATGTTATAGATGAGCCTACAAATGGTGCACATCGCAATAAAGAAGCTGCAGCAGTAGCTATTGCTGATTATGTAAAAAAATCTCTAAATGAACTTGAAAATATTGATGTACGAGAACTTTCTGCAAATCGTATGCAGAAAATTTTAAAGCTTGGAGCCTATCAAGAGGCTTAGGCTTTTACTTCGCTTTTTTAAATAATTTTATTATTTATAATTGTTATCAAAATTAAGTTAATTAAAAGTATTCTTTTTTTATACTTCAAAAATGATTTTAAATATCAAAATAATTATTTTTAAAGGAATTAATTTGACTCAAATCAAAAATATGAAATTTAAAAAAAGTTTACTGTGTTTTTTAATTTTATCTGGAGCTTTGTTAAAAGCAGAAGAAAAATATCAACTTAATGATGTTGTGGTTAGTGCTAGTGGTTTTGAACAAGATTTGGTTGATGCGCCTGCTAGTATTTCTATCATTACAAAAGAAGAGCTTGAAAAAAAGCCAATTAAGGATATAGGGGAGGCTATAGGAGATATTCCAGGTGTAGATGTGACTATGAATAAAACAGGCACTTATGATTTTAGCATACGAGGTTTTGGTAGTTCTTATACTTTAGTTTTAATTGATGGAAAACGTCAAAGTGTTGCAAATGGATTTTATGATAATGGCTTTAGCGGCAGTGAGTCAGGTTATCTTCCACCTTTATCTATGATAGAGCGTATTGAGGTTATACGTGGTCCAGCTTCTACACTTTATGGCAGTGATGCTGTAGGCGGTGTGATAAATATTATCACTAAGAAAAATCCTGATAAGACTGAGGCAAATATAGAATTTAACACTCTTTTACAACAGCACTCTAATCACTATGGTAATGCTGGGGGATTTAATGCTTATATAGCAACTCCTTTGATTGAAGATACATTATCAATTTCTGCAAGGTTGAAGTATTATGATAAGGCAGCTTCTGATTTAAAATGGCCTACACCGGTTTGGAATAATAGTCAACAAAGACCTGATAATTACCAAATTGCTAGTCATAGTCCAGGTGCTTTTACTAGCTTAGGTTTTGGTTCTAGGTTTAATTGGACAGTAGATGATAAAAATAATATATATTTTGATATAGAGCGATATATTAATGAAATTTCAGTGAATTCTACAAGTAGTAGGGCTATTAAAAGTGAAAGACAACTTTTTAAGGATAATATTGTTTTAAATCATGATGGTAACTATGATTTTGGTTCAACTAACTCATATTTACAATATGGTAGTACTAAGGATAAGGAGCTGCATAGCCAAATTTGGGTAGGAGAAGGTAAGGTTGTTTTACCTTGGAATTTAGGTCAATACGGTAATTTAGTAAATACCTTTGGTGCAAGGATTGATTATGAGATGTTAAAAAATGATCAAGCAAGCGCAGGTAGTCAAATAAGAGGTAAAAATCTTGATCAAACCACGGTTGCGTTTTATGGGGAAAATGAGTATTTTATAACAGATGATTTGATTTTTACTACAGGTTTACGTTATATTTATAGCGATTTGTTTGATTCTGAATTTACGCCTAGGGTTTATTTGGTTTATCACTTAAATGATAATATAGCCTTTAAAGGAGGTGTTTCAAAAGGCTATAAAACTCCTGCTGCTAAGGAGTTGACAAATGGATATTATAATTATGCCAATGGTAATGCTTATTTTGGAAACCCTGACTTAAAACCAGAAGAAAGTATAAATTATGAATTGGGCGTTGATTTTAGGGTATTTGATTTTGCACATTATTCTATTACAGGATTTATTACTGATTTTACAAATCAAATCAGTAGTGAAGATTTAACAGGCTCATTAAATGGTATTAATTGCGATAATAATACTGTTTGTACTCGTCCTATTAATCTTGGAAAAACACAGACTAAAGGTATAGAATTTGCATTTAATACTAAAACTTACAATGGTTTTAGTCTAAATTCAAGTTATACTTTTATGGATAATCGCTACAAAGATGGTCAAAAAAATTGGTTTGGCGGTGATAGAATAGAAAATTTACCAAGACATATAGCAATGTTAAAATTAAACTATGAGCGAGGTAAATTTAGTTCCTATATAAAAACACGAGCAAGACTTGATACTATAGCTAAAGCAAAAGGTGGCGGTAATGGTAGTTTGCCATGGCAAAAATATAAGCCTTTTTATATAGTGGATTTAGGGATAAATTATAAAATCAATAAGCAATCTAGCTTAAGTTTTGCAGTGCAAAATCTTTTTGATAAAAATTTCTTCGATCCGCAAGTTACTAAATGGGATGGGGTTAATCCTGCTGGATATGCAAATCGTTATCAAGACTATACAGAAGGAAGGAGTTTTTGGTTGAGTTATAAATATGATTTTTAATTTTTTAAGGCTTTAATTACCTTTATATTTTCAAAAAAGCAAAAATAAAGTACAATGTGAAAAATAAATAAAAGGTTTTATTATGGCGTTTAAAAATTTAAAAGAACTTTCTTTTGAAAAATCAAATTATATTAAGCCTAAGAGATTTGCTTATGAAAGTAATGGTAAATTTTGTACTTGGGATTTTATAGAATCTAAAGATAGTGTTTCAGTGCTTTTGTATCATAAAGAATTAGAAAGTTTTATTTTTGTACGCCAATTTCGTATACCACTTTGGTATCATCAAATGCATGATAAAGATTATGTAAAAGATGATAATATGGGCTATACTATAGAGCTTTGTTCTGGGCTTGTAGATAAAAAATTATCTTTAGAGGAAATAGCAAAAGAAGAATGTATAGAAGAACTAGGATATGCTCCTAAAAATTTAGAAAAAATAGGAGATTTTTATACAGGGTTTGGTTCAGGTGTAAGCAAGCAAAGCTTTTATTTCGCAGAAGTTGATGAAAAAGATAAAATTTCTTCTGGAGGTGGAGTTGATGATGAAGAGATTGAAGCTGTTTATGTTAAGGTGCAGGATTTTGAAAAAAAATGTAAAAATATGATAAGAACGCCTTTGCTTGATTTTGCTTATATGTGGTTTTTAAAGGAGAAGTGGGGAAAATATTAAAGATTATTTAGGTTAAACCTTAAAAAGGTTCAACCTAGGATTTTAATGATCTGACTCATCAAGCATTTCTTTAAATACATTGAAAAGATCAAGCGATGCATTTTCAGCAACTTCGCATTTATTAATTATACTGTGTTGAGTAATATCTTTGCTAATATCTTCTGTATTTGCTATTGTTATAGCATTATTCATATTTTCATGAACTTTTTCATGTGGCTCGTTAATTTTTAAGAAGCTTTTATTTTGCCCAAATCTTTCTTTTCCTGTGCTAGCAAGCCATTTTCCTAAGCGACAAGATGTATGATCGGCTAATTGCTTTCCTGATTTGGAAAAAATTTCTTTATAACCATTTAATTTAAAAGCTATATGATCTAGTTTTGCTAAAGATACGAAAGCTTCTGAAGCGATACCAACTGCATTTGAATTAGTAGAATGCGCTTCATTTACTAAGTGAGTAAATTTTTCGGAAAAACTCATAATATGAGCATTAGAATCTATAGAAATTTTTTCAACTTGCTCACTTTGAGTATACATTTCATTTGCATTTTGCTTTAGAAGGTTGATATTCATTTCAACTTCTGTGGTTGCTTTTTGTGTTTTTTCAGCTAGTTTTCTTACTTCATCGGCAACAACAGCAAAACCACGCCCATGTTCACCTGCGCGTGCAGCTTCTATAGCAGCGTTAAGAGCTAAAAGATTGGTTTGATCGGAAACATCTTTAATTAGATTAATTACATTAGTAATTTCATCTACACTTCTATGCAATGTTCCTGCAACATCTCTTGTTTTATTGGCTGATTTTGTAATATCCCCTAAGGAAGCATTGATAGAATTAGCAATATGGTTAAGTTTATCCATTTCAGCAAGAGAAGTTTTAGAATAGCTAGAGATAACTTCTGCCTTATTTACATTTTCTAACATATCGCCTTGAACAATAGTAATATTTTTTAAAACCCCAGTTAATAAAACATTTAAAAGATCTGTTTTAAGTTTAGACTCTAAAGCCGCTTGTTCTAATGATGTAATTTTATTTTTTAATTCTAAATTTTCCGATTGAAATTTTTCAATTTTATGTGCAAGATTTTTATTTTCTTCTTCAAGTTTTTGAAGATCAGAATGGTTTATTTTACTTCCAAACATTGTTTTGCCTTATTTTTTATAATTTGCTAGATATTGGCTAAGTTCATCTTTTACATGAAGCTTTTCTTTTTTTAAGGTTGAAATTTCCATGCTGCTAAGAGAAGTTCTACCTTCTTCTGCATCTTTAATCATGTCATCAAGTTCATTATGACGATCAAATAGTTTATCAAAATGAGCATCTTTACCTTTTAGCTCTGACATTAATTCTCTATATTCATGTAGCATAAACTCTCCTTGTATTAGTGAAATTTAAAATTCATTTAACAAGGTATTTTACACTATTAAAAGATATTTTTGGCTTAAAAAATAATAAAATCAATAATAATTTTTAAATGTGTGTTATATAAGTGATTTATTAAAGTTTATTTTTAAATTGGAAATTTTAAAATTGAGGAATAAATCCTCAAAATTATTTAGAATTTTGTTTTTTTAGAGTTCTTAGAGTAGAAGCTGCAATTCTCATTTTTCTCGTGGTGCCATCTTCTAAAGTTACACGAACTGTTCTGAGATTAGGTAAAAAGCGTCTTTTTGTTTTATTGTTAGCATGGCTGACATTATTACCCACCATTGGACCCTTGCCTGTGATTTGACATACTCTTGCCATTTTCTTGTCCTTATGAAAATTTTTAAATGGAGATTTTATCAAAATTAAGCTTAAAATATTCCATAATTTATAGTTTTTTTAATATATAAGTCGATAAAATATTATTTATCACATTTATATATACTTTAAGGTTTTGATCATGTATGTAGCTCCAAGTTTATTGTCTGCAAATTTTTTGAAATTAGAAGAAGAAGTTAAAGCTATTGAAGCTGCAGGTGCAGATCTTTTACATATTGATGTAATGGATGGACACTTTGTTCCAAATTTGACTTTTGGACCTTGCGTGATCGAAAAAATTTCAACTATTAGTAAGTTGCCATTAGATGTGCATTTGATGGTTAAAGATGTAAGTAAATTTATAGATCTTTTTATCCCTTTGAAACCAAAATTCATTTCTTTTCATATGGAAAGCGAAGTTCATCCTATAAGACTTTGTGAATATATAAGAAGTCAAGGAATCCATCCTGCTATTGTTTTAAATCCGCACACTCCTATTGATTCTATTAAACACATGCTAGAATTTGTAGATATGGTACTTTTAATGAGTGTTAATCCTGGATTTGGTGGACAAAAATTTTTACCTTTGGTACATGAAAAAATCAAAGAATTGCGCCAAATGATTGATAAAAAAAATGCTAAAGTTTTTATAGAGGTTGATGGTGGTGTTAATGGTTTAAATGCTAGCGATTTAGAAGAATCCGGAGCTGATATTTTGGTGGCTGGAAGTTATATTTTTTCTTCTAATGATTATAAAACTGCAATTTCATCTTTAAAGCTTGAATTTTGAGTTTACAGCAAATTGATCAGATTATTTCTATATTAAATAAGCAAAGCAAGCCTTATGATTGGGTGATGCAAGAGTTTGCCAAAGTTGAAGAATTAAAAAATTTTGATTTAGATTTGGAAACTTTTGAGCTTTTGGGTTTGGGTTTAACTTTGAATAAAGATAATATTTTTACCCTTAAAACACGCACAACAAAAATTAAAGATGAAATTTTTTGCATAGTAGATATAGAAAGTACTGGCGGCGTAAGTAAGGGGGAAATTTTAGAAATTGGAGCAGTAAAAATTCAAAATTCTAAAGAAATTGGACGCTTTCAAAGTTTTGTTAAAGTAAAAGAAATTCCAGAAAATATAACTGAACTTACGGGTATTACTTATGAGATGGTGGAAAATGCTCCAAGTTTAGCAAAGGTTTTAAGTGATTTTAGACTTTTTTTAAAAGACAGTATTTTTGTAGCGCATAATGTGCGTTTTGATTATAGTTTTATTTCTAAGGCTTTAAATGAGTGTGGTTTTGGCATTTTGCTTAATCGTCGTATTTGCACTATAGAATTTGCACAATGTTGTATAGAAAGTCCAAAATATAAACTAGAGGTTTTGAAAGAATTTCTGGGCGTGGAAAATACGCATCATAGGGCCTTAGATGATGCTTTAGCAGCTGCTGAAATTTTTAAATATTGCCTTGGAAAACTTCCTTATCATATAAAAACTACAGAAGAACTTATAAATTTTACAAAGACTGCACGCATAAAGCAAAAATAAATATTTAAAGTGTATAATTAAAACATAAATGACGGGAGCTTGTGTAACAGGCTGAGAGTAAGCTAAAAGCTTAGACCGAACCGGATCTGGATAATGCCAGCGTCGGGAAGATTTATAAATTTCAATACTTTAAAAATTTATACTCACCCTTCATTTATCCAAATTTTTTAAAGGATAAATTTATGAAAACTCAAATGAATTATGCCAAACAAGGTGTTTTTACTAAAGAAATGCAGATTGTTGCACAAAAAGAAAATTTAAGTAAAGATTTTTTGCTTGAAAATATTGCTTGCGGTAAAATTATTATCCCTGCAAATATTAATCATAAAAGTCTTGATCCAAATGGTATAGGTTTTGGACTGCGTACTAAGGTTAATGTAAATTTAGGAGTTTCAAATGATTGCGTTGATTATAGCGAGGAAATGAAAAAAGTAGAGCTCGCTCATAAATTTGATATAGAAGCGATTATGGACTTAAGCAATTATGGCAAAACAAGTCGTTTTAGAGACGAGCTTGTTAATGTTTCAAAAGCTATGATAGGAACAGTTCCTGTATATGATGCAGTAGGATTTTTAGAAAAAGATTTAAAACAAATTGGCGCTAAAGACTTTTTAGATGTTGTATATCATCATGCTAAAAGTGGGGTTGATTTTATGACAATTCATGCAGGTATTAATTCTCGCGCAGCGCATATTTTTAAACAAAGTAAAAGACTTACAAATATAGTTTCAAGAGGAGGCTCTGTGCTTTATGCTTGGATGATGATGAAAGATGCCGAAAATCCTTTTTTTGAGTATTATGATGATTTGCTTGACATTTGTTTAAAATACGATGTAACTTTATCTTTGGGCGATGCTTTGCGTCCTGGCTCTACTCACGATGCAAGTGATGGGGCGCAAATTTCAGAGCTTATAGAATTATCGCTTCTTACCCAAAGGGCTTGGGATGTCGGGGTTCAAGTAATGATAGAAGGTCCAGGGCATATGGCTATTAATGAAATAGAGGCAAATATGCAATTAGAAAAGCGTTTATGCAAAGGAGCGCCTTTTTATGTCTTAGGACCTTTGGTAACAGATATTGGCGCAGGGTATGATCATATTAGTGGTGCTATTGGAGGAGCTGTGGCTGCAGCTAGCGGTGCTGATATGCTGTGCTATGTAACACCTGCTGAACACTTAAGACTTCCAAATTTAGAAGATGTTAGAGAGGGTATAGTTGCGACTAAAATTGCAGCTCATGCAGGAGATATAGCTAAACTTCCAAAAGAAAGATCAAGAGATGATGAGATGAGTAAGGCTAGACAAGAGATAGATTGGGAGAAAATGTTTAAACTTGCTATTGATGGAGAAAAGGCTAAAAAAATGTTTAATGAGCGTCGCCCTGATGATTTAAACTCATGTTCCATGTGTGGAAAAATGTGTGCAATGAATACTATGAATCAAATTTTAAAAGGCGAAGATGTGAGTTTAGCTTGAATAAACTTTGAGAGTAAGATCTATAGAGATACCTTGCTCTCCTGCTTTAAGATTAAGTGGATAATCAAGCTTGATTAAGTTGTTATAGTTTTTTAGAGCATCAATAAAATCATAAAGTCTTCTAGGATTGTTCATTGTCGCTTTAATGGCTAAGCGGTTTTTTAGATATTTTTCTTGTTTTTCGGGCTTAGTTTCTTGAATTTTTACGTTTTGAAAATATTTTTGTAAAAAAATATCAAAATTTCCTATATTAAAATTTTGCTCAAATTGCTCTAAACTTTTGTTGTTTTCGCTTCTTAGAGTTGATATTTTATCTTCACTAAAGTCAAATTTTGATTTAGCGGCTTTTAAGATAGCAAGTTGTGAGTTTTCTCTAAGATTTGCTTGTTTGTAATTTTTTAATGTCGGTAAAAGTAAAAATAAGATCAAGGCTGTGCAAACGCTTATAAAACTTAACGCGCAAATGATAAGCTTTAATAAATCAATTTCTTCTAGACTTTTATCTTTCATCTACAACTCCTGGAATTTGTTTACTAATACTAACAAAACGATACCACCCATTATCTAAGCGATAATAGGTTGTATAGCTTTGATCAAAGATGCTTTTTAAAGGGGTTTCTAAAAGTAGAGTAAACATTTCTCTTGTAGGAGTGACTCCGATAAGTTTTAAGGAATATTCGTCTTGTTCAACACTTTCAAGAGTAATATTATCAGTTTTTACAATAATATCAAATAGATTTCTTAAGCTTTCTTTAACAATTTGATTTTGAGTGTTAAAATTTTTCGCTATTTGGCTTTGATCAAATAAAATTTCATAAAGCATTTCATTTTGCTTAGTTTGATTTTGAAGTACTATAACTTGTTGTTTTTCATCATCGATAGAGCTATTGATTAATGCAATTTTTATTGTATATGTAAAATATACTAGCAAGATAAATAATATACTAAAACCAAAAAGTCCTAGCCAAATTTTATCAAAGAGTGTGAAAATAGGTTTTTTTCTTGGTTGTATGAAGCTATAAGTCATTTAAGCTCCTTTCGCATCAACTCTATCATAAGATCTAAGGTGTTGATTTGTTTCGTTTTTATCTCTAAAAAAGTTTCACTTTCTAAAAAATCAATAGCACTTATGTTAATATCTGATTCGCTATATAATAAAATACCATTGATAAATACCCCAGCATATTTATCATCATTGTAAAATTTTTCAATGCTCGTAATAATATAACGGCAAAGTTCCATATCATTGCTAAATTGATTTAATTCATCAAGATTAAAATTATCATTATTATCCAAAGTTTCAAGATTATTTTCTTGATCAAGTAGATCAAATTTATTATTTAAGGCTTCATTGAAGTTATCTAAGGTATCGTTGTTGTTTTCAATTTCTTGATTATCTTCTGATGGAAGTTCAAGCTCTAAACCTAATTCTTGCTCAAATATTTTAAAATCACCGTATAAAATAGTATTGCCTTTAGCAACAATAATTGCCAAAAGATGTCCTTGTTTAAATCCATAAAGTAAAATTTGATCATCAGGCTGTTTTTCTTTTTGTATATTGTAGTAAAGAAGGGCAAAAGGGGAATATAAAAAATCTAAACCTCTATATTCTTCAAAAAGCTCGCTATAATATTCCACATGTTCGGTAGCCGTATAAACAAGGGCATTATTAAATAAAATATGCTGTAAGCTGATTTTTCCTATATTAAAGTGCTCACAATCTTGAATATTTGTACTAGGTATTAATCCTTGTTCTTTGGCGTCTAAAAATAAAGCAGTGTGGTAAAATAAGAAATGCTTGCTTAAATTTTTTATGTATTCTAATAAATTTTCACTTTTATCAAAAGTTTTTTCATTGCTACTGATTAGTTTATTTCCTCTGTAAATAGAAGCTTTTACAATATTTTTTTTATCTTCTAAAATAATACTAATAAAAAGTTGTGGAAATATTTTTTTAAGTAAAAATAACATTTCATTCCTTAAATTGATCAGCTAAGCTAATTTTATCAAATTGTTCCATTAGAAATTCTTTAGCTTTTTCTTTATCTAAAGATAAAATATCCAAAGGTTCACTTAGACTATAAGTAATCTTACTAAAAGGTTTTGGCAAGATCATCTTATCCCAACTTTTAAATTCCCAAAAACGATTTGCTTCATAGTTTAAAATTCTTATCTTTAGTTCTTTTTTTTGAGCCAAAATGATAGAACCATCTGAAATACTATGATAAGGCCCACGTGGACCATCAGGCGTGATAACTATATCGTCATTTTGTTCTAAAACTTTAAATGCAGCTCTAAGTGCACTGCTAGCACCCCTTGAAGTGCTTCCTCTTACAGTATCAAGACCGAAAAGCTTGATGATTTTTGCAATTTGTTCTCCATCTTTATGGTGGGAGATCATGACATAGGCTTTTTTATTTTTTTGTCTATAATGTCTAAACGCAAAAGGCATGAGTGCTAATTTTCCATGCCAAAAAAGTATCACACTAGCTTTACGGTCAACTTTTTCACCTTTATAGTGCTTTTTACAGCTTAAAAAAATAAGCCATTGCAAGATGAAAATTATATATGTTAAGCAATGGATTTTAAACGATTTCCCCATATAAAACCATACGCTTTGCATTAGTGATTTTTACTTCTTTAAATTGCCCTAAAAGTTCTTCGCTACCTTCAACTTGAACTAAAAAATTATTATCTGTTCTTCCAGCAATGCTATTGCCTGCTCTTAATTCTTCAAATAAAACTTTAAAAGTTTTATTTTCTTGTTTTTTTACAATTTCATCTAAAATTTCACTATGACGATTTTGTAAGGTGCTAAGTCTTCTTGAAGCTGTTTCTTCATCGATTTGATTAGGCATGGTTGCGGCTTTTGTTAAAGGGCGTTTGGAGTATTTAAAAGAAAAAATTTGTTCAAAACGCACTTTTTCCAAAACATCCATAGTTTCTTCAAAATCTTTTTCACTTTCCCCTGGAAAAGCTACAATAATGTCTGTAGAAATGCTAACATTTGGACAAAGCTCTCTAAGTTTTAAAGCTCTATTTAAATACCATTCTTTAGTATAGCCACGCTTCATAGCTTTTAAAATTTCACTTGAGCCGCTTTGTAAAGGCATGTGCATGGATTTGCAAACTTTTGGATTATTGGCAAAAACTTCTAAAAATTTATCATCCATATGCAAAGGATGTGGACTTGTAAAGCGAATGCGTTCTAAACCTTCTATGGTGCTAAGTTTTTCTAAAAGATCTGAAAAGTCCATTTTTTTATGTTCGTTTCTAAATCTTTTGCCGTAGTTATTAACATTTTGTCCTAGTAAGAAAATCTCTTTAGCGCCTTTTTCAACAGCTTTTTGAGCTTCTTTGTAGATAATGTTAAAAGGTATGGAAATTTCATCTCCTCTTGTGTGTGGCACTATACAGTAAGTGCAGTGTTTGTCGCAACCTATGGAGATATTAATATAGGATTTATAAATACTATTTCTAAAATCTGCAAAAGCAAATTCACTTTCATCATAGTCTATGTCCACGCCCATAAATTTTGGAGTTTTTATAGCTTGAGTGATTCTGGAAATATTTCTTGCCCCTAGAACAAAATCCACATAAGGAGCACGTTTGAAAATTTCATTTCCCAAATGTGATGCAGTACATCCACAAACTCCTATTTTAGCACCTTCTTTTTTAACTTTTTCAAAGCCACCCACTTCTGAGAAAAGTTTATGCACAGGTTTTTCACGCACTGAACAGGTATTGATAAGAATAAGATCTGCTTCTTTGATATCTTCTGTTAGTGCGTAATTTTCTTTTTGTGTTAATTCTGCGATCATATGCTCAGAATCTCTGACATTCATTGCACAACCTAAAGTTTGGATAAAAAGTTTTTTAGCACTCAAAGAATATGTACCTCATACATAAAATCATTATCATCAAGTCCGTATTTTACGGTTCTATGATAAATGCTTACTCCTTTTTTTTCAAAATGATTTACAAGGGCAATAAGTTGTTTGTGTGTATTATCTTTATCAAAATAAAAAAACTTTTGCCCTTCTTTTTCTATAGCCTCTTCGATTTTTTCTAGGCTAATATTTTTAGGTTTTTCATTAATCAAAGTTCTTGCCAATTTTAATTCCATAGCTAAATCCTTAAGAATTTTCATTTTAATCTATAATTTTAGCAAATTTTACTTTTAATTAAACTTATTAAGGATATAATTTTTATCTACATTTTTAAATTTCCCACAAAAAAGGTTTTATAAAATATGGAAAAGATAGCAGATATTATCGAATCTATTGCTAATGAAAAAAATTTAAACTTAGAGAATGTAAGAGAAAAGGTAGCTACCGCTTTAATCAATACTGCAAAAAGAATTTATGGACAAGAATATGAGTTTTTTGTGGATCCTAAAAATTTAAATCTTTATCAAAAAATTACCATAGTAGCAGATAATGACGAGAGGTTGCAAAATAAAAGTGAGAGTTTTATCGCGTTAAGTAAGGCAAAATCAGAAGCTTTGGATGTTGAAATAGGAGATGAATTAACCTATGAATGTTCTTTGGAAAATTTAGGAAGAACCGCGGTAAATACCTTGCATAAAGAGCTTGAATATCATATACAAAAATTATTAGAACAAACTATTTTTGAAAAATATAAAAACAAAGTAGGGCAAATGGTTTTTGGTACAGTTGTTAGAATGGATAATGAAGAAAATACTTTTATTGAAATAGATGAATTAAGAGCTTTTTTACCGAGAAAAAATCGCATTAAAGGGGAAAAGTTTAAAATAGGGGATGTGGTAAAAGCTGTGATACGCCGTGTTTATACAGATAAGGGTATTAAAATCGAGCTTAGTCGTACGAGTCCTAAATTTTTAGAATGTTTACTTGAAGCTGAGGTTCCAGAAATCAAAGATGGTTATGTTAATATTATAGGATGTGCTAGAATTCCAGGTGAAAGAGCAAAAATCATTCTTCAGGCTAATGGAGCAAATATCGATCCTGTAGGTGCTACAGTAGGTGTTAAAGGGGTAAGAATTAATGCAGTAAGCAAAGAGCTTCATAATGAAAATATTGATTGTATAGAATTTACAAATGAGAGTGAAATTTTAATTTCTCGTGCCTTGGCTCCTGCTATTGTAAATTCTGTAAAAATTGAAGATAAAAAAGCTATTGTAAGTTTAAATAGCGAACAAAAAAGCAAAGCTATAGGAAAAAATGGTATTAATATTCGCCTTGCTTCTATGTTAAGTGGTTATGAAATAGAGCTCAATGAATTAAGCTCATCGCAGCTAAATAATGCTATCAGCAGTGAAGAAGCAATGAAAAATCTTCAAGATTTATTTAAAATTTAAAATATTTGTGAATTTTCACAAATATTTTTTATAAAACCACTTCCAATAAAATGCCGCAAAGATAAAAATCGTACCCAACAAACCTGTAATCAGTTCTAAACTCAAGCCTATTTCAAATAAAAAGCCCATAAGCATTGAAATAATAGCACTAAAACTAAGATAAATCATATCTGTATAAGCGATCACCCTACCATGATATTCTTTGTCGGCATTTTTTTGTATCATAGTGTAGGTATAAGCCCAAAGTGCTGAGGTAAAAAAACCTGCACCAATTAAACCTAAAAAAGAAATATAAAAATTAAATTGAGTTAAAGCCCAAAGTATAATACCAAAACCTTGACCAAGATACATGTAAAATAAATTTTTATCATTAATAAATTTGCTTAAAACCATAGGTCCTATAGCCAAAGAACAAGCACGTACCGCATTTAAAAACCCTATTACTAAAGCAGCAGATAAAACTTCTTTATATTGATGTTGTGCTAAAAGAGTAACTAAGGTTTCATAAGCAGTTAAACCTATAAAAGCGTGAAGCAAGATAAGGTGAAAAATTATCTTATTGTTTAAAACATAGAAAAATCCTTCTTTTATCATGGTAAAAAAGCGACTTTGTGTTTTTTGATGAAAATCAGGAATGCTTAATCTTACTAAAAAAGAAATGCCTATGAGTATAAGCATACAGTCAAATAAAAAAGCAGTTTTAACTCCTAGAAAATAAATAAAAATTCCCGCACTTGCCATACCTGCTGTATAAGAAATCGCCCAAATGACACTGTGCATTTCATTAGCGAGTTTAAGTTCTTGAGGGGTTAAAATTTTGGCCAATAAACTCATTTCAGCTTGAAAATAAATCGAAGCAACACAAAGTCTTATGAAAATTAAAATAAACAAAAGCCAAAGCATACTAAGGCTTGTGACAAAAATAAGACAAAAAATGGAAATTAATTCTATGCTAATCATACTGAGTAAAAGTTTTTTAGGTTTATTTTTCTCTACTATAACCCCATTAATAGGGGCAAGCAAAACTCCAGGTAAAAAAGCAAGCATAGCACTTGTAGCTGTTGCCCAAGTAGGAGCATTAAGCTCGACTAAAAGGGTAAAAACTCCCGTTTGAGAAAACCATGCTCCAAAATATACTATAAACTGAACCGAAGCTAATATTCTGATATTTTTGTTATTTTTTAATAGATCGATGTAATTCATAAGCGAAACTATAGCATAATTTATATTTTAAATGCTATAATTATTTTAATTATGTAAAAAACAAGGAAAAATTTTGAAAAGACTGGATAAAAAAGAAGCTTTAGATTTATTACACCATGCGAGTTTAACGGAACTTGGAGAAATGGCTTATGAAAGAAAATTAGAACTTCATCCTGAAAAAATTACCACTTTTGTTGTAGATAGAAATATTAATTATACCAATGTTTGTTGTATTGATTGTTCTTTTTGTGCTTTTTATCGCCATCATAAAGAAGATGATGCTTATATTTTAAGCTTTGAAGAGATAGGCAAGAAGATAGAGGAGCTTGAGGCTATCGGGGGTACACAAATCCTTTTTCAAGGTGGGGTGCACCCAAAATTAAAAATAGAATGGTATGAAGAATTAGTTTCTTGGATAAAAGAGCATTATCCAAATATTACTGTGCATGGTTTTTCAGCAGTTGAGATCGCTTATATTGCAAAAGCATCTAAAATTTCAATTGCTGAAGTACTTCAAAGACTACAAGCTAAAGGTTTATTTTCTATACCAGGAGCAGGTGCTGAGGTGCTAAGTGATAGGGTGCGTGATATCATTGCACCCAATAAATGTGATACAGCTACTTGGTTAGAAGTACATTACCAAGCTCATAAAATCGGTATGAAAAGTACAGCTACCATGATGTTTGGAACGGTTGAAAATGATGAAGAAATCATCGATCATTTTGAGCATTTAAGAAAATTACAAGATGAAACAGATGGCTTTAGAGCTTTTATTTTATGGAGTTTTCAAAGTGATAATACTGCTTTAATCCAAAAACATCCAGAGATTATGAAGCAAAGTTCTAACAAGTATTTAAGACTTTTAGCTTTAGCAAGACTTTATTTAGATAATTTTAAAAATTTACAAAGTTCTTGGGTAACTCAAGGCTCACTTATAGGCCAGCTTGCTTTAAAATTTGGGGCTAATGATTTAGGTTCAACTATGATGGAAGAAAATGTAGTAAGTGCTGCAGGAGCAAGTTATAGAATGAATCAAGATGAGATGATAAGACTGATTAGAAGTTTAGGCGAAAATCCAGCTAAACGCAATACCGCTTATGAAATTTTGGAGAGATTTTGATGCAGTATTTAGAGAGTAGGGGTGTTAAAATCCCTTTTATTTTTGAAAAAAATTCTGATTTTCCTATTGTTGTTTTAAAGCTTGTTTTTAGAAATTGCGCTAGAAGTTATGATGAAATAGCAGGCTTAGCTAAGATGTTTTCACGTATTTTAAATGAAGGCGTGGATGATAAATTTTTTAAGGATTTAGAATTTAGAGCGATAAATTTAGAGGCAAGTAGTGGTTTTGAAAGCTTGGAAATCAATCTTTCTTGCTTGAAAGAAAATTTTGATTTTGCTTTAAAGAGTTTAGAAAAATTGCTTTTAAAACCAAGAATGGAAGAAAAAATTTTGCAAAAATTAAAAATCAATGCCTTGGGTGAGCTTGCGAGTAAAAATAGTGATTTTGATTATTTAGCAAAAAATTTACTCAATGCTCAAATTTTTAAATGTAAAGAATTTCAAAGTCCAAATGATGGAGATGAAAAAAGTATAGAAACTTTGTCTTTAAAAGATTTGCAAAATTTTTATAAAAATTTTATCCATCTTAGTGATTTGGTTGTGATTTTAGGAGGAGATTTAGAAGAAAAACAAGTTAAGGAAGATCTTTTAAAACTCTTATCAAAACTTCAAATAGGTAAGAAAAATACTCCAAAAAAATATGAGTTAAGCAAAAACATCAAAGATGAAATTTTGCTACGCCCAGAAAGCGAACAAGCTTATATTTATTTTGCTACGCCTTTTTTTGCTGATTTTAAAGATAAGGATTTATATCTTGCAAAAATTGCTTTATTTGTTCTAGGGCAAGGAGGATTTGGTTCAAGGATTATGGAAGAAATTCGCGTTAAAAGAGGTCTTGCATACTCAGCTTATGCTATGCTTGATATGAATATGTCTTTTTCTAGAGTTTTTGGATATTTACAAACTAAAAATGAAAGCGCTAAAGAAGCTAAAAAAATCGTAAAAGAGCTTTTTGAAGATTTTATAAAAAATGGCATGACTCAAAATGAACTTGATCAAGCTAAAAATTTTCTCATAGGATCAACTCCTTTGCGTTATGAAAGCTTAAGCAAGCGTTTATCTATGTCTTTTAACGAATTTTATCAAGGTTTAAATTTGGGATATTATAAAGAAGAGTTAAAACTTATGGAAAAGGTTAAACTTGAAACCATAAATGCTTATATTAAAAAACATCAAGAGCTTTTAAATATAAGTTTTGCAAGCATACAAAATGAAAATTAAAGAAAGTGATTTTGAATTTTTTAAAAAATTAAAAATTAGAAGTGCTATTGATTTAGCGCTTCTTTTACCTAAAAAAATTGAAAATTTAAATCCAAGTAAAAATCCTAAAGAAAATGAAATGTGCACCCAAAAAATCACTATAAAAAGCGTTAGTTCAAGAAAAAATCAACTTTTTGGTTTAGGTTTTTGTGAAGAATGGCAAGAAAATATTTCTTTTGTATTTTTTCATCCTAGAGCTTGGCATTTTGGGATTTGTAAGGTAGGAAAAGAGCTTATTTTTAATGCTAAACTCTCGCGTTTTAATCACACTTGGCAATTTAACAATCCTAAAATTTTAACTTCTTTTGAGGGTTTTAGTCCAAAGTATCAAATTTTAGGTTTAAAAGATACAAAAATTGCTGCTTTTATACATAAATATCTTAATTATGAAAATTTAAAAGAAAGTGGCATAGAGGATAAATATATACATTTTCTTTTAAATTTGCATGTTTATGATGAAAAAAGTTTTTTTATGTTTGAAAATTTGCAAAATTTTAGCAAAGATTTAAAATATATAGAAATATATAATTTTTTAAAGCGTTTAAAAGCTAAACAAACGCATTTTAAAGCTCATCAAATCAATGTTTTTAATATAGCTAATTGGCTTAAAGATTTGCCTTTTTCTCTTACTAAAGATCAGCTTAACGCCTTAAAAGACATAGAAAAAGATTTGCATTCAAAAGAAGCCAAAAGGCGTGTGATTATGGGTGATGTGGGGTGTGGTAAAACCTTGGTTTTACTCGGTGCGGCTTTGATGGTTTATCCTAAGCAAGCTATTTTAATGGCACCTACTAGTATTTTAGCGTATCAGCTTTACGAAGAGGCTAAGAAATTTTTACCTGATTTTATGAATATTTTGTTTATTAAAGGGGGTAAAAAAGAAAAAGATTTAGAACAAAATATCCAAAAAGCAAATCTTATCATAGGCACTCACGCTTTAATTCATTTAGAAAGTCATAATGCCGTGCTTGTAATGATAGATGAACAACATCGTTTTGGATCAGCTCAGCGTGAAAAAATTCATTCTTTAAATAAACAAGAATTTACCCCTCATTTTATACAGTTTTCGGCTACGCCTATTCCAAGAACTTTAAGCATGATACAATCTGAACTTTTAAATTTTAGCTTTATTAAACAAATGCCTTTTAAAAAAGATATTACAACTTATTGCATACAAAATGAAGGTTTTTCTAAGCTTAGCGAGAAGATCAAGGAAGAAATTGTTAAAAATCATCAAATTATCATTATTTATCCCTTAGTGAGTGCTAGTGATAAGATTCCTTATCTTTCTTTAGAGCAGGCTAGGGGGTATTGGCAGAGTCATTATGAAAAAGTTTTTGTAACTCATGGAAAAGATAAACAAAAAGATGAAATTTTAGAGCGTTTTAGAGATGAGGGAAATATTTTACTAAGCACTACAGTGGTGGAAGTAGGTATTTCTTTGCCAAGATTGAGTATGATAGTGATTGTGGGGGCGGAACGTTTAGGACTTGCTACCTTACATCAACTTCGTGGCCGTGTAGGTCGTGTAGGGCTTAAAAGTACTTGCTATCTTTATACTAAACTTAAAGAAATTCCGAGTCGTTTAAAAGAATTTGCTAGCACTTTAGATGGGTTTAAAATAGCAGAGCTTGATCTTAAAAATCGTTTGAGTGGAGATTTGCTCGATGGTTTTATGCAACATGGAAATGAGTTTAAATTTTTTGATTTTTCTAAGGATGAGGAGATTTTACAAAAGGTAAAAAAAGATTTGGCAAAAAAATTGCCAAATTAATGTCCACCATATTTATAAAGCATATTTTGAAAATGTGAAGCTATCGTTTGTGCACGCTGTAAAATAACTGCTTTCATTTCTTCATTATAAACCATATTTAAACTTTCTTCAAAAAGTCCTAGCCAAACTTCAAAAAATTCTTGAGGAAAAGGAGGTAAATCTAGATGCTTTTTTAAGGGTTGCCCATTATAATCACCTTCTCCTAAAAGCATGCCTGCCCAAAAATTTCCTATTTTTGCTTTATGTTCTTTCCATTCTTCATCGCTTGTTCCAATAGCATTGTTAAAAATAGGGCCCAAATCCTTATCTTTTCTAACTTTTTCATAAAATATTTCCATGAGTTTTGCTATGCTTTCTTGATTAATTGTTTCAAATTTCATATAAGCCTTTCTTAAATGTTAATTTTATGGCGTTAATATAGCAAAAATAAGATAAATTAAATTTAACATAAGTTAAGAATGGAAAATGTATATAATGAAAGATTATTTAGAACTTTTATCTAGTGTAGGAAAATTAAAAAAATTTCAAAAAAATAGTATTTTATTTTATGAGGGCGAAGAGGCTAAAAAATTTTTTATTTTACTCAAGGGAAAAATACGCATTTATAAAAGTACAGCAAGTGATAAAGAAATTACTTTGCATTATTTTAATCCTCCAAATTTTATAGCAGAAATGCCTGCTTTTAAAAAATTAAATTATCCTGCTAATGCTATATTTGAGGAAGATGGAGAAATTTTGGAAATTGATTTTATTAATTTTCAAAATTTATGCAGTGAAAATAAAGAATTCAATTTTTTACTTATCAGTTCACTTTTTGATAAAATTAAAATTTTAGAAAAGAAATTATCTCAAAATGCATTAGATTTAAGGACGAGATTATTAAAGTATCTTTTGGAAAATGAAAAAAATTTAGATACAATTTCACAAAAACAAATTGCAATTGATTTAAACGTTAGAGCACAATCTTTATCTCGAGTGTTAAAAGAACTTAAAATTTCAGAACTTATTGATACAAAAAAAGGTAGAATTGAAATTTTAAATAAAGATATGATCATGAAAGAACTTTGGTAAAATTTAAGGTAGAGAATGGATTTTGATTTTATATTAGCTCAAGCTTCTGCTTTTTTAACGGCTGCTTGGCTTACGATAAAACTAAGCTTTTTTGGAATTATTTTTTCTTTGATAATAGGCTTGTTTTGTATTTTAATGAGTTATTTTAAAATAAAAATTTTAGAAAATATTTGCAAGCTTTATATAGAGTTTTCAAGAAATACGCCTTTATTAATTCAACTTTTTTTCTTATATTATGCTTTACCTAAATTTAATATACATTTAGAGCAAATTCCACCGCTTGATTTGATTTGCTTAAGCGTAGAAGAAACTTTAAGGCCTTCTTTTGCTTGTGCTATAGTAGGACTTAGTTTTTTAGGAGGTTCTTATATGGCTGAAAGTTTAAGAGCGGGATTTGAAGCCATAAGAAAACAGCAGTTTGAAGCGGGACTTTCTTTGGGTTTTTCAAAATTTGGAAATTTGCGTTATGTGATTTTGCCGCAAGCTTTGGCTATTTCTATGCCAAGTATTAGTGCTAATATTATATTTTTAATCAAAGAAACTTCAGTCGTTAGTATTATTGCCTTGCCAGATTTGGTGAATTTAATGAAGAGTTTAAATTCCTTAACCTATAAGACAGATGAGCTATTGTTTTTGTTGTTTATGGGATATTTATGCATTATTTTGCCTTTGTCTTTTATTTTGCTAAAGTTTGAAAAAAGGTTACTTCATGCTTGAACTTTTAAATACCGATACGCTTTTAAGACTCTGGCAAGGGCTTTTTGTCACTCTTGAAATTTCATTTATCAGCATTATTATTACTTCGATAGGTGGGTTATTTTTAGGAATTTTAATGAGTTTTAAAAATACCTATATCTATGCTTTTTGTCGTTTGGGTTTAGAATTTGTGCGTGTTATGCCACTTTTAGTATGGCTTTTTGTGGTGTATTTTGGTTTTCCTAGATGGTTTGGGTGGGATTTGAGTTCTGTAAGTGCAGCTATTATTGTTTTTAGCATTTGGGGTTGTTTTGAGATGATGGATTTGGTGCGTGTTTCCTTGCAGAGTATTCCAAAACATCAGTATGAAAGTGCATCATCTTTAGGTTTAAATACAGTGCAAAGTTTTGTTTATATTATTATTCCACAAGCTATGCGTCGTTTAACTCCTATGAGCATGAATTTACTTACTCGTATGATTAAAAGTACAACCTTTGCTTATCTAATCGGCGCAGTAGAGCTTGTGAAAGTAGGGCAACAAATTATAGAATTTCACAATAGAAATGATTTTGCACCTTTTATTATTTACGGTTTGATTTTTTTTATCTTTTTTATACTTTGTTATCCCATCACTTTATATTCGAGAAAATTAGAGAAAAAATGGAGCTAAAATGAGCATACTAAAAATAGAAAATTTACAAAAGTATTATGGTTTGCATCACGCCTTAAAAGATATTAATTTAGAAGTTAAGGCTAAAGAAGTTGTGGTGATTTTAGGTCCTAGTGGATGCGGAAAATCTACGCTTTTGCGTTGTATTAATGGGCTTGAAGAGATTGCAAGTGGTAATATTTATATTGATAATGAGAAAATAGATAAAGATTTTAAAGAATGGCCAAGAATGCGTCAAAAAGTTGGTATGGTTTTTCAATCTTATGAGCTTTTTGAGCATTTAAGTGTTGAAGAAAATATACTTTTAGGGCCTATGAAAGTGCAAAAAAGAAAGAAAGATGAGGTTTTAAAAGAGGCTAAAATTTGGCTTGAAAAGGTGGGGCTTTTGCATAAAATTCATACTTATCCAAGAGAACTTAGCGGAGGACAAAAGCAAAGAATTGCCATAGTAAGAAGTTTATGTATGAATCCTGAGTTAATGCTTTTTGATGAGGTTACAGCAGCACTGGATCCTGAGATTGTTAGAGAAGTTTTAGAAGTGATGTTAAATCTTGCAAAAGAGGGTATGACTATGCTTATTGTTACTCATGAAATGAGTTTTGCTAAAGCTGTAGCAGATAAAATCATTTTTATGGATGAAGGAAAAATCATCGAAGAAAATGATCCTAAAAGTTTTTTTGAAAATCCAAAAAGCGAAAGAGCAAAGAAATTTTTAAATTTGTTTGATTATCATAAATAGATAAAAATAATATTGGTTTATAATAATAAACTTTACAAGACTAAAATTTTATAGAAAAACTAAAAAAGTCTTGACAAAAATTTTTTTTTGAGTTATAATCTCACTTTTATTTTTGCTGGTTTAGCTCAGTTGGTAGAGCAGCTGCCTTGTAAGCAGCAGGTCGGGGGTTCAAGTCCCTTAACCAGCTCCATTTATTTTAGCAGTGTTTGACCAGAATATTGAAAAAGCAATATTTTTATGGTGAGTTACTCAAGTGGCCAACGAGGGCAGACTGTAAATCTGCTGGCTTTTGCCTTCCGTGGTTCGAATCCACGACTCACCACCATGCTTTGCGGGAGTAGCTCAGTTGGCTAGAGCATCAGCCTTCCAAGCTGAGGGTCGCGGGTTCGAGTCCCGTTTCCCGCTCCAATAATTTAAAAGAACTGGGAGCTGTATTTTAAAACCTTTAACTTACAGTATATATCCCATTTAAGAGTTTTTGTTGTCTGTTATTGTGTATAATTTTTCTGAGCGCTCGTATGGCTCAGAGGTAGAGCACTCCCTTGGTAAGGGAGAGGTCGCGGGTTCAATTCCCGCTATGAGCTCCATGAATTGAAAAAATTATATAGATATAAGACTTGCTTTGCTCAATTTATTTTTTATACGGAGGAAAAAAATGGCTAAAGAAAAATTTTCACGTAATAAGCCACACGTAAATATTGGTACTATTGGTCACGTTGACCATGGTAAAACTACTTTAACAGCTGCTATTTCTGCTGTTCTTTCTAGAAGAGGTTTAGCAGAGCTTAAAGATTATGATAATATCGATAATGCTCCAGAAGAAAAAGAGCGTGGTATTACTATTGCTACTTCTCATATTGAATATGAAACAGACAATCGTCACTATGCACACGTTGACTGCCCAGGTCACGCAGATTATGTTAAAAACATGATTACAGGTGCTGCACAAATGGATGGAGCGATCTTGGTTGTTTCTGCTGCAGATGGCCCTATGCCACAAACTAGAGAGCATATTCTTCTTTCTCGTCAAGTAGGCGTTCCATATATTGTTGTTTTTATGAATAAAGCAGATATGGTTGATGATGCTGAACTTTTAGAGTTAGTTGAAATGGAAATTAGAGAATTATTAAGCTCTTATGATTTCCCAGGCGATGATACACCTATTATTTCTGGTTCTGCTTTAAAAGCTCTTGAAGAAGCTAAAGCTGGACAAGATGGTGAATGGTCAGCAAAAATTATGGATCTTATGGCTGCAGTTGATAGCTATATTCCAACTCCAACTCGTGATACTGAAAAAGACTTCTTGATGCCAATTGAAGACGTTTTCTCAATTTCAGGTCGTGGTACTGTTGTTACAGGTAGAATTGAAAAAGGTGTTGTAAAAGTAGGTGATACTATCGAAATCGTTGGTATTAAAGATACTCAAACAACAACTGTAACAGGTGTTGAAATGTTCAGAAAAGAAATGGATCAAGGCGAAGCAGGAGATAACGTAGGTGTTCTTCTTCGTGGTACTAAAAAAGAAGAAGTTATCCGTGGTATGGTTCTTGCTAAACCAAAATCAATTACTCCACACACTGACTTCGAAGCTGAAGTTTATATCTTAAATAAAGATGAAGGTGGTAGACATACTCCATTCTTTAACAACTATAGACCACAGTTTTATGTAAGAACAACTGATGTTACAGGTTCGATTAAATTAGCTGATGGTGTTGAAATGGTTATGCCAGGTGAAAATGTGAGAATTACTGTAAGCTTGATCGCTCCAGTAGCACTTGAAGAAGGAACTCGTTTTGCTATTCGTGAAGGTGGTAAAACTGTTGGTTCAGGTGTTGTTTCTAAAATTATTAAATAATTTAATAAAGCCAAGTTAAAAGCTTGGCTTTAATTTTTTAAGGAAAATTAAAATGAGAATTAAAGTTGGTTTAAAGTGTGAAGAATGTGGTGATATTAATTATAGCACCTATAAAAATAGTAAAAATACTACTGAAAAATTAGAATTAAAAAAATATTGCCCAAGATTAAAAAAACATACACTTCACAAAGAAGTTAAGCTAAAAAGTTAAGCTTGCGCCCTTAGGGCAATAGCTCCAACGGTAGAGCGCCGGATTCCAAATCCGATGGTTGGGGGTTCGAATCCCTCTTGCCCTGCCATAATTAAGGTTTAAATAAATGGAAAAATTAATAACTTATTTTAAATTATCAAAAGCCGAATTAAGGAAAGTAATTTTTCCTTTAAAAGAACAGGTAAGAAATGCCTATATTACAGTTTTTGTGGTTGTTGCGGTGATTTCTTTGTTTTTGGCGTTAGTGGATTGGCTTATGTCCTCTATTGTTTCTGCGATCGTATAAGGAGAGTAAATGAGTACTCATAAATGGTATGCAATTCAAACTTATGCTGGCAGTGAAATGGCAGTTAAAAGAGCCATTGAAAATTTAGTAAAAGATAACGGAATTGAAGAACAACTTAAAGAAATTGTTGTTCCAACTGAAGATGTTATTGAATTTAAGAATGGAAAGGAGAAGATTAGCGAAAGAAGTTTGTATTCAGGATACGTTTTTGCACTTCTTGATTTAAATACAGAGCTTTGGCATCGCATTCAATCTCTTCCAAAGGTTGGTCGTTTTATTGGAGAATCCAAAAAGCCAACCCCTTTAACAGAAAAAGATATTAATTTGATTTTGGAAAAAGTTCACAATCGTGCAGCGCCTAAACCAAAGATTTCTTTTGAAGAAGGGGAAAATGTGAGAATCACAGAAGGGCCATTTGCAAACTTTACTGCAATTGTAGAAGAGTATGATATGGTTCGTGGTTTATTAAAATTAAATGTTTCTATTTTTGGACGCTCAACTCCAGTGGAGATCTTATATTCTCAAGTTGAGAAAATAATTTAATTTATATCAAGTAAGGAGATTTGTTATGGCTAAAAAAGTCGTAGGCGAAATTAAATTGCAAATTGCTGCCACAAAAGCAAACCCATCACCACCTGTTGGTCCTGCTTTGGGTCAGCAAGGTGTTAATATTATGGAGTTTTGTAAGGCTTTTAATGAAAGAACAAAAGATATGGCAGGTTTTAATATCCCTGTTGTTATCACTGTTTATGCAGATAAAAGTTTTACTTTTATTACAAAACAACCGCCAGCTACGGATTTGATCAAAAAAGCAGCTGGAATTTCTAAAGGTACGGATAATCCACTTAAAAATAAGGTGGGTAAGTTAACTCGTGCTCAAGTTTTAGAAATAGTAGATAAGAAAATTGCAGATTTAAATACTAAAGATAGAGATCAAGCTGCTAAAATTATTGCAGGTTCAGCTCGTTCTATGGGTGTTGAAATCGTTGATTAATCCTTTCACCGCCAAGGTAAAAGGCGGTAGCACTTTAAAATGCGGAGAAAATAAATGGCTAAGATAGCAAAAAGATTAAAAGAATTATCACAAAAAATTGATTCAAATAAAGAGTATGCTTTAAGCGATGCAATTGATACAATAAAGACTTTAAAGTCTGCTAAATTTGATGAGACTGTAGAAATTGCTTTAAAACTTAATGTTGATCCAAGACATGCAGATCAAATGGTAAGAGGATCTGTTGTTTTACCTGCTGGAACGGGTAAAAAAGTTCGTGTTGCTGTAATTGCAAAAGACGCAAAAGCTGATGAAGCGAAAAATGCTGGTGCAGATATTGTGGGTAGCGATGATTTAGTAGAAGAAATTCAAAAAGGTAATATGAATTTTGATGTTTTGATTGCTACTCCAAATTTAATGGGACTTGTTGGTAAAGTTGGTAGAATTTTAGGGCCAAAAGGTTTAATGCCAAATCCTAAAACCGGAACAGTGACTATGGATGTTGCTCAAGCAGTTAATAATGCAAAAAGTGGTCAGGTAAATTTCCGTGTTGATAAGCAAGGAAATATCCATGCAGGTCTTGGTAAAGTAAGTTTTTCCAAAGAACAATTATGGGACAATGTTAGCACTTTTGTAAAGGCAATTAACAAACACAAACCTGCCGCAGCTAAAGGTAGATATATTAAAAATGCGGCTTTATCTTTGACAATGAGCCCTTCTGTAAAGCTTGAAACACAAGAATTGCTTGATATGAAATAAGAGTTGCTTTTTTGCAACTCTTTTGTTTTAAAATAAACATTTGAAAAAATTTTTGATTTTTTGAGATGTTTATTTTAGATTGAAGATAGTCGAGGCGTAAGCTTAATTGGATTTCCACTCTACTTGAAATCTCAATCGGAAAGGAGAAAATGTGACTAGAAGCGAAAAAGTTGAGATTATTGCTAAACTTGAAGAAGGTTTTAAAGCTAGTGAAGCTATTGTAGTTTGTAATTACAGAGGTCTTAGCACAAAAAAACTAGAAGAGCTTAGAAATAATGCAAGAGAAAACAATGTAAAAGTTCAAATTGTTAAAAATACTTTGGCTAACATTGCTCTTAACAATTCCGGTAAAACAGGTCTAGTTCTTAAAGATACAAATATTTATCTTTGGGGCGAAGATCAGCTAAGTGTTTCAAAAGTAGCTGCTAAATTTGAAGAAAATAACGATAAATTTGAAATCAAAACAGCTCATATTGAAGGCGAAGTTGCAGATGTTGCTAAGGTTAAAGCTCTTGCTAAAATGCCTTCACGCAATGAGTTGCTTGCTATGCTTTTGCAAGTTTGGAATGCGCCAATTACCAATTTCACAATAGGTTTAAATGCGCTTAAAAATAAAAAAGAATCTGAATAAATTAAATAAAAGGATAAAAAATGGCAATTTCTAAAGAAGATGTATTAGAATATATTTCAAATTTAAGTGTTCTTGAGTTATCAGAACTTGTAAAAGAATTTGAAGAAAAATTTGGTGTGTCTGCTGCTCCTGTAATGGTAGCTGGTGGTGCTGCAGCTGGTGGTGCTGCAGCTGCTGCTGAAGAAAAAACTGAATTTGATATCGTTTTAACTGATGGCGGTGCTAAAAAGATTGAAGTTATTAAAATCGTTCGTGCTCTTACAGGCCTTGGTCTTAAAGAAGCAAAAGATGCAGTTGAGCAAACTCCTTCAACTCTAAAAGAGGGTGTGGCTAAAGCTGAAGCTGAGGAAGCTAAAAAACAACTTGAAGAAGCTGGTGCTAAAGTAGAACTTAAGTAATTTTAAGCTTTAAAGTTAGAAGAAGATTTGCCGAGGCAAGTCTTCTTTTTTTATTTTTACCTAATTTTTAGGTCTTCTTTTTTAAATTTACAAAATTTACCATGAGGTATGTGCGATATGTTAGATAATAAATTAGGAAATCGTTTAAGAGTAGACTTCTCAAACATTTCAAAACAAATAGAAATCCCAAATCTTCTACAATTACAAAAAAAGAGTTTTGATTATTTTTTAAATCTTGATAATGGTGAAAGTGGTATAGAAAAAGTTTTTAAATCAATTTTTCCTATTCATGATCCGCAAAATAGATTGAGTCTTGAATATGTTAGTAGTGAAATAGGCAAGCCAAAATATACCATTCGCGAATGCATGGAAAGAGGTTTGACTTATTCTGTAAATTTAAAAATGAAAATCCGTCTTACTCTGCATGAAAAAGATGAAAAAACAGGGGAAAAAGTTGGCGTAAAAGATATTAAAGAACAAGAAATTTATATCCGCGAAATTCCTTTAATGACAGATCGTGTATCTTTTATCATTAACGGGGTTGAGAGAGTGGTTGTAAATCAATTACATAGAAGCCCTGGTGTTATTTTTAAAGAAGAAGAAAGCTCAACGGTTGCAAATAAGCTTGTTTATACAGCACAAATTATTCCTGATCGTGGTTCGTGGCTTTATTTTGAATACGATGCCAAAGATGTTTTGTATGTAAGAATCAACAAGCGTAGAAAAGTTCCTGTAACTATGCTTTTTAGAGCTTTAGGGTATAAAAAACAAGATATTATTAAGTTGTTTTATCCTATTCAGACTATACATGTGAAAAAAGATAAATTTTTAACAGAATTTAATCCAAATGATTTTATGGATAGAATAGAATATGATATTAAAGATGAAAAAGGAAAAATCGTTCATCAAGCTGGAAAAAGACTTACAAAGAAAAAAGCAGAACAGCTTATTAAAGACGGTTTAAAATGGATAGAATATCCTGTAGAAATTTTACTTAATCGTTATTTAGCAAATCCTATTATTGATAAAGAAAGTGGAGAGGTTTTATTTGATTCTTTAACTTTGTTAGATGAGAGTAAGCTTGCTAAGATTAAAGAGCAAAAAAGTTTTGATATAGCAAATGACTTGGCTAATGGCGTTGATGCAGCGATTATTAACTCCTTTGCTCAAGATGGAGAAACTCTAAAACTTCTTAAACAAAGTGAAAATATCGATGATGAAAATGATTTAGCTGCGATTAGAATTTACAAAGTTATGCGCCCAGGTGAACCTGTGGTAAAAGATGCAGCGAAGGCTTTTGTAAATGATTTATTCTTCAATCCTGAAAGATACGATCTTACCAAGGTAGGTCGTATGAAAATGAACCATAAGTTAGGTCTTGAAGTGCCTGAGTATGTTACTGTTTTGACTAATGAAGATATTATTAAAACTGCAAAATATTTAATTAAAGTAAAAAATGGTAAAGGACATATTGATGATAGAGATCATTTAGGAAATCGTCGTATCCGTTCTATAGGTGAACTTTTAGCCAATGAACTTCATTTAGGTCTTGCAAAAATGCAAAAGGCGATCAGAGATAAATTTACTTCTTTAAATGCGGATCTTGATAAAGTAATGCCTTATGATTTAATCAATCCTAAAATGATTACTACAACTATCATTGAATTTTTTACAGGAGGTCAGCTTTCGCAATTTATGGATCAAACCAACCCTTTAAGTGAGGTTACTCATAAGCGTCGTTTGTCAGCGCTTGGTGAAGGTGGGCTTGTAAAAGAAAGAGCAGGTTTTGAAGTGCGTGATGTTCACGCGACACATTATGGTAGAATTTGTCCAGTTGAAACACCTGAAGGTCAAAATATTGGTTTGATTAACACTCTTTCTACTTATGCAAAAGTAAATGAACTTGGCTTTGTTGAAGCACCATATAGAAAAGTTGTAAATGGTAAAGTGACTAATGAAGTTGTTTATCTTACAGCAACACAAGAAGAAGGCTTATTTATCGCACCAGCTTCAACTAAGGTTGATGCTAAAGGCAATATAGTAGAAGAATTTGTTGAGGCTAGACAAGATGGTGAAACTATACTTGCAAGACGCGAAGAAGTGCAATTAATCGATCTTTGCTCAGGTATGGTTGTTGGGGTTGCGGCTTCTTTGATTCCGTTTTTAGAGCACGATGATGCAAACAGAGCACTAATGGGTTCAAACATGCAACGTCAAGCTGTGCCGCTTCTTACTGCTTCAGCTCCGATAGTAGGAACAGGTATGGAACAAATTATTGCGCGTGATGCTTGGGAAGCTGTTAAAGCAAAGCGTGGCGGTGTGGTTGAGAAAGTGGATAATAAAAGCATTTTCATTTTAGGTGAAGATGATAAAGGTCCATTTATTGACCATTACACTATGGAGAAAAATTTAAGAACTAATCAAAATACAAATTATATTCAACATCCTATTGTTAAAAAAGGTGATATAGTAAAAGCAGGACAAATTATCGCAGATGGTCCTTCTATGGATCAAGGCGAACTTGCTATAGGTAAAAATGCTTTAATCGCTTTTATGCCTTGGAATGGTTATAACTATGAGGATGCTATAGTTGTAAGTGAGAGAATTATTCGTGAAGATACCTTTACAAGTGTGCACATTTATGAAAAAGAAATTGAAGCAAGAGAACTAAAAGATGGTATAGAAGAAATTACCAAAGATATCCCAAATGTAAAAGAAGAAGATGTTGCACATCTTGATGAGAGCGGTATTGCAAAAATTGGTACCCATATCAAACCAGGTATGATTTTGGTGGGTAAGGTTTCTCCAAAAGGTGAGGTTAAACCAACTCCTGAAGAAAGACTTTTAAGAGCGATTTTTGGAGAAAAAGCAGGACATGTTGTGAATAAATCACTTTATGCAACCGCTTCTTTAGAGGGTGTTGTTGTGGATGTTAAAATTTTCACTAAAAAAGGCTATGAAAAAGATGATCGTGCAATAAAATCTTATGATAAGGAAAAAATGGCTTTAGAAAAAGAACATCATGATAGACTTTTGATGATGGATAGAGAAGAAATGCTTCGTGTTTGTGCTCTTCTTTCCAAAGCCCCTTTAAATAGCGATCAAAAAATTGGAGATAAAAATTATAAAAAAGGACAAACCGCAGATATTAGCGAACTTGAAAAAATCAATCGTTTTACTTTAACAACTTTGATTAAAGCTTATTCTAAAGAGATTCAAAAAGAATACGATGATTTAAAAAATCATTTCCAAAATGAGAAGAAAAAATTAAAAGCAGAACACGATGAAAAGCTTGAAATTTTAGAAAAAGATGATATTTTACCAAGTGGGGTAATTAAGCTTGTTAAAGTTTATATTGCTACAAAGAGAAAGCTTAAAGTCGGTGATAAAATGGCAGGACGTCACGGAAACAAAGGTATAGTTTCAACTATAGTTCCTGAAGTGGATATGCCTTATTTACCAAATGGTAAAAGTGTGGATATTGCACTTAATCCACTTGGCGTTCCAAGTCGTATGAATATAGGCCAAATTTTAGAAAGCCATTTGGGTTTAATTGGACTTAGACTTGGAGATCAGATTCAAGAAATTTTTGACAGAAAGCAAAAAGATTTTCTTAAAGAATTAAGAGCAAAAATGCTTGAAATTTGTTCTATTCCAAGACTTGCAAGCGAAAAAGAATTTATTAAAAGCTTAAGCGATGAAGAGCTTTTAAACTATGCTAGAGACTGGAGTAAAGGAGTTAAATTTGCTACTCCTGTTTTTGAAGGTGTAAATATAGAAGAATTTAGCAAGCTTTTTGAAATGGCCAAGATAGATATGGACGGCAAAACAGAACTTTATGATGGACGCACGGGTGAGAAAATCGCAGAGCGTGTTCATGTAGGATGTATGTATATGCTAAAACTCCACCACTTGGTTGATGAGAAAGTTCACGCAAGAAGTACAGGACCTTACAGCTTAGTTACCCAGCAGCCTGTGGGTGGTAAAGCACTCTTTGGGGGACAAAGATTTGGGGAGATGGAAGTTTGGGCACTTGAAGCTTATGGAGCGGCTCATACTTTAAGAGAAATGTTAACTATCAAATCAGACGATGTAGAAGGTAGATTTAGTGCTTATAAAGCATTGACAAAAGGTGAAAATGTTCCAGCAACGGGAATTCCTGAAACATTTTTTGTATTAACCAATGAGCTTAAATCTCTTGCTTTAGATGTTGAGATTTTTGATAAGGATGAAGATAATGAGTAAATTTAAAGTAATAGAAATCAAAGAAGATGCAAGACCTAGGGATTTTGAAGCGTTTCAACTAAGACTTGCAAGTCCTGAAAAAATCAAATCATGGTCTTATGGAGAAGTAAAAAAACCAGAAACTATCAATTATAGAACCTTAAAGCCTGAAAGAGATGGGCTTTTTTGTGCAAAGATTTTTGGACCTATAAGAGATTATGAATGTCTTTGTGGTAAGTATAAAAAAATGCGTTTTAAAGGTGTTAAGTGCGAAAAATGTGGCGTTGAAGTAGCAAATTCAAAAGTGCGTCGTTCTAGAATGGGACATATCGAGCTTGTAACTCCTGTGGCTCATATTTGGTATGTTAATTCTCTTCCGAGTCGTATAGGAACGCTTTTGGGTGTTAAGATGAAAGATCTTGAGCGTGTGCTTTATTATGAAGCTTATATCGTTGAAAATCCAGGCGATGCTTTCTATGATAATGAAAGCACCAAAAAAGTAGAATATTGTGATGTTTTAAACGAAGAGCAATATCAAAATTTAATGCAACGCTATGAAAATAGTGGCTTTAAAGCAAGAATGGGTGGAGAAGTTGTTCGTGATTTACTTGCAAATTTAGATCTTGTAGCACTTTTAAATCAGCTTAAAGAAGAAATGGCGGCTACAAATTCAGAGGCTAAGAAAAAAACTATCATTAAACGCTTAAAAGTTGTAGAAAATTTCTTAAATTCAAATTTAAACGCCAATACCGATAGCGATGAAGCCGTACCAAATCGTCCTGAATGGATGATGATTACAAATCTTCCAGTTTTACCGCCAGATTTGCGTCCTTTAGTGGCTTTAGATGGTGGAAAATTTGCAGTTTCTGATGTGAATGACTTATATCGTCGCGTTATCAATAGAAATACACGTCTTAAAAAACTTATGGAACTTGATGCACCTGAAATCATTATCAGAAATGAAAAAAGAATGCTTCAAGAGGCTGTTGATGCACTTTTTGACAACGGTCGTCGTGCTAATGCTGTAAAGGGAGCAAATAAACGCCCATTGAAATCTTTAAGTGAAATTATTAAAGGTAAACAGGGACGTTTCAGACAAAACTTATTAGGTAAGAGGGTGGATTTCTCAGGTCGTAGCGTTATTGTTGTGGGTCCAAAACTTAGAATGGATCAATGTGGTTTACCTAAAAAAATGGCTTTAGAACTTTTTAAACCACATCTTTTAGCTAAACTTGAAGAAAAAGGTTATGCAACCACAGTAAAACAAGCTAAAAAAATGATAGAAAATAAAACTAATGAAGTTTGGGAATGTTTAGAAGAGGTAGTAAAAGGGCATCCTGTTATGCTAAACCGTGCGCCTACTTTACATAAACTTTCTATTCAAGCGTTTCATCCTGTTTTAGTGGAAGGTAAGGCTATACAACTTCATCCTTTAGTTTGTGCAGCATTTAACGCAGACTTTGATGGGGATCAAATGGCGGTGCATGTGCCACTTTCTCAAGAGGCTATTGCAGAATGTAAAGTGCTTATGCTTTCATCAATGAATATTCTTTTGCCAGCAAGCGGTAAGTCTGTAACCGTTCCATCGCAAGATATGGTTTTAGGAATTTATTATCTTTCATTGGAAAAAGCCGGTGCTAAAGGTTCGCATAAAATTTGTACAGGCATTGATGAAGTGATGATGGCACTTGAAAGCAAGTGTTTGGATATTCATGCGAGTATACAAACCATGGTAGATGGTAGAAAGATTACCACTACAGCAGGAAGATTGATTATTAAATCCATTTTACCTGATTTTGTGCCTGAAAATAGTTGGAATAAAGTCTTAAAGAAAAAAGACATTGCCGCGCTTGTGGATTATGTTTATAAACAAGGTGGTTTAGAGATTACAGCAAGTTTCTTGGATAGACTTAAAAATTTAGGTTTTGAGTATGCAACTAAAGCAGGTATTTCAATTTCTATTGCAGATATTATTGTTCCTAATGATAAGCAAAAAGCTATCGATGAAGCAAAAAAACAAGTAAGAGAAATTCAAAATTCTTATAATCTTGGTTTGATTACTTCAGGGGAAAGATACAATAAAATCATTGATATTTGGAAAAGTACAAATAATGTCCTTTCAAAAGAGATGATGAAGCTTGTAGAAAAAGATAAAGAAGGTTTTAACTCTATTTATATGATGGCAGATTCTGGTGCTAGGGGTAGTGCGGCTCAAATTTCTCAGCTTGCTGCGATGAGAGGACTTATGACTAAACCTGATGGTTCTATTATCGAAACTCCTATTATTTCGAATTTCCGTGAAGGGCTAAATGTTCTTGAATACTTTATTTCAACTCACGGTGCTAGAAAAGGTCTTGCAGATACCGCTCTTAAAACAGCAAATGCGGGTTATTTGACAAGAAAACTTATCGATGTTGCGCAAAATGTAAAAATTACCATTGAAGATTGTGGAACGCATGAGGGTGTTGAAATCAATGAAATTACCGCAGATAGCTCTATTATAGAAACTTTAGAAGAAAGAATTTTAGGCAGAGTTTTAGCTGAAGATGTGATCGATCCTATTACAAATTCTGTGCTTTTTGCAGAAGGTACTTTAATGGATGAAGAAAAAGCAAAAATTCTTGGAGAAAGCGGTATAAAAAGTGTCAATATCCGCACTCCTATTACCTGCAAAGCTAAAAAAGGAATTTGTGCAAAATGTTATGGTATCAATCTTGGAGAAGGTAAATTAGTAAAACCAGGCGAAGCAGTAGGAATTATTTCCGCTCAATCTATCGGCGAACCAGGAACGCAGCTAACTCTAAGAACTTTCCACAGTGGGGGAACTGCAAGTACGGATTTACAAGATAGACAAGTAAGCGCACAAAAAGAAGGTTTTATAAGATTTTATAATCTTAAAACTTATAAAAATAAAGAAGGTAAAAATATCGTAGCAAATCGTAGAAATGCGGCGATTTTACTTGTGGAGCCAAAAATTAAAACTCCATTTAAAGGTGTGATTAATATAGAAAATATTCATGAAGATGTGATTGTTTCTATTAAAGATAAAAAACAAGAAGTAAAATACATACTAAGAAAATACGATCTTGCTAAACCAAATGAATTAGCAGGTGTAAGTGGCAGTATAGATGGAAAACTTTATTTGCCATATCAAAGCGGTATGCAAGTAGAAGAAAATGAAAGTATCGTAGAAGTGATTAAAGAGGGTTGGAATGTACCAAATCGTATCCCTTTTGCGAGTGAAATTTTAGTAGAAGATGGTGAGCCTGTAGTTCAAAATATCAAAGCAGGCGAAAAAGGAACGCTTAAATTTTATATCCTTAAAGGCGATGGTTTAGATAGAGTAAAAAATGTTAAAAAAGGCGATATTGTTAAAGAAAAAGGATTCTTTGTAGTGATTGCTGATGAAAATGATAGAGAAGCAAAAAGACACTATATTCCAAGAGAATCTAAGATAGAATTTAACGATAGTGAAAAAATCGATGATGCAAATACTATCATTGCAAGTGCTCCTAAAAAAGAAAGAAAAGTGATTGCAGAATGGGATGCTTATAATAATACTATCATTGCAGAAATTGATGGTGTTGTAAGCTTTGAGGATATTGAAGCAGGTTATAGTGCCGATGAGCAAATTGATGAAGCTACAGGTAAGCGTTCTTTAGTGATTAATGAGTATTTGCCAAGCGGAGTTAGACCAACTTTGGTAATCGCAGGAAAAGGTGATAAGGCTGTGCGTTATCAGCTTGAACCAAAAACCGTTATTTTTGTTCATGATGGTGATAAAATCGCTCAAGCAGATATTTTAGCAAAAACTCCAAAAGCTGCAGCTAAATCAAAAGATATTACAGGAGGTCTTCCAAGAGTTTCTGAACTTTTTGAAGCAAGAAAACCAAAAAATGCGGCTGTGATTGCAGAAATTGATGGTGTTGTTCGTTTTGATAAACCTTTGCGTTCCAAAGAAAGAATCATTATCCAAGCAGAAGATGGAACAAGTGCTGAGTATTTAATCGATAAATCAAAACATATTCAAGTAAGAGATGGCGAGTTTATCCATGCAGGTGAAAAACTTACAGATGGAGTTGTTTCAAGTCATGATGTGCTTAAAATTTTGGGTGAAAAAGCCTTGCATTATTATTTGATTTCTGAAATTCAACAAGTTTATCGCGGACAAGGTGTTGTGATTTCTGATAAACATATAGAAGTTATCGTTTCTCAAATGCTAAGACAAGTAAAAGTTGTAGATAGTGGACATACGAAATTTATCGAGGGTGATTTGGTTTCAAGACGTAAATTCCGTGAAGAAAACGAAAGAATCATTAGAATGGGTGGAGAACCTGCTATTGCTGAGCCTGTGCTTTTAGGTGTAACAAGAGCAGCGATTGGAAGTGATAGTGTGATTTCTGCGGCTTCATTCCAAGAAACTACTAAAGTTCTAACCGAAGCAAGTATAGCGGGTAAATTTGACTACTTAGAAGATTTAAAAGAAAATGTTATTCTAGGTAGAATGATTCCTGTTGGAACAGGGCTTTATGGTGAACAAAATTTAAAACTTAAAGAACAAGAATAAAACTCTATTTTATAGCCCTTCGGGGCTATATTTCTTCATTTTCAATCTTTTTAACTAAAATATAAGCAAAATTTAGGTATCATCCAAAGTTTATTACATTTTTAAAGAAAGGAATTATTGTGCCTACCATAAATCAATTGGTTAGAAAAGAGCGCAAAAAAGTTTTAGAAAAATCTAAATCTCCAGCGCTTAAAAATTGTCCACAAAGAAGGGGAGTTTGCACTAGGGTTTATACTACAACACCTAAAAAACCAAACTCAGCGTTAAGAAAAGTTGCCAAAGTAAGACTTACTAGTGGCTTTGAAGTGATCAGCTATATCGGCGGTGAAGGTCATAACTTACAAGAACACAGCATTGTTTTAGTGCGTGGTGGTAGGGTAAAAGACTTACCAGGGGTTAAATATCACATCGTTCGTGGTGCTCTTGATACAGCAGGTGTTGCAAAAAGAACAGTTTCTCGTTCTAAATATGGTGCTAAACGCCCTAAAGCAGGCGCTGCAAAATAATCATTCATACAGACAAATCCGTTAGATTTGATTTTGTTTGAGTAAAATTTAAAATTTGAAGGAAAAATAATGAGAAGAAGAAAAGCTCCGGTAAGAGAAGTCTTGCCTGATCCGATTTATGGTAATAAAGTAATCACAAAATTTATTAATTCTTTAATGTATGATGGTAAAAAAAGCACAGCTACAACAATTATGTATGGTGCTTTGGAAGCTATTGATAAAAAAGGTGGCGAGAAAAAAGGTATTGATATTTTTAATGATGCGATTGAAAATATTAAGCCTTTATTAGAAGTGAAATCTCGTCGTGTAGGTGGTGCAACCTATCAAGTTCCAGTTGAAGTTCGTCCTGCTAGACAACAAGCTTTAGCGATTCGTTGGATTATTTCTTTTGCAAGAAAAAGAAGCGAAAGAACTATGATTGATAAACTTGCAGCTGAGCTTTTAGATGCTGCTAATAGCAAAGGTGCTTCATTTAAGAAGAAAGAAGATACTTATAAAATGGCTGAAGCAAATAAAGCATTTGCTCACTATCGTTGGTAAGAAGGAGTGTGTATGTCAAGAAGTACTCCTTTAAAAAAAGTTAGAAATATCGGTATTGCTGCTCACATTGATGCGGGTAAAACGACTACATCTGAAAGAATTCTTTTCTTTACAGGTATGAGTCATAAAATCGGTGAAGTTCATGATGGTGCTGCTACTATGGACTGGATGGAACAAGAGAAAGAGCGTGGGATTACTATCACTTCTGCGGCTACAACTTGTTTTTGGAAAGATCACCAAATTAACCTAATTGACACTCCGGGTCACGTGGATTTTACAATTGAAGTTGAAAGATCTATGCGTGTTCTTGATGGTGCTGTTGCGGTATTTTGTTCAGTGGGTGGGGTGCAGCCTCAAAGTGAAACAGTTTGGAGACAAGCAAATAAATATGGTGTTCCAAGAATAGTATTTGTAAACAAAATGGATAGAATCGGTGCAAATTTCTACAATGTAGAAGATCAAATTCGTAACCGTTTAAAAGCTAATCCAGTTCCACTTCAAATTCCAATTGGTGCTGAGGATAATTTTAAAGGCGTAATCGATCTTGTAACTATGAAAGCTTTAGTTTGGGAAGATGATACTAAGCCAACGGATTATGTAGAAAAAGAAATTCCAGCTGAACTTAAAGAAAAGGCAGAAGAATATCGCACAAAAATGATAGAAGCAGTTTCTGAAACTTCAGATGAGTTGATGGAAAAATATTTAGGCGGAGAAGAATTAAGCCTTGAAGAGATTAAAACAGGGATTAAAGCAGGATGTTTAAGTCTTTCTATCGTTCCTATGCTTTGCGGTACAGCGTTTAAAAATAAAGGGGTTCAACCTTTACTTGATGCTGTTGTGGCTTATTTACCAGCTCCTGATGAAGTGGCAAATATCAAGGGTGAATATGAAGATGGCACAGAAGTTTCTGTAAAATCAACTGATGATGGCGAGTTTGCAGGACTTGCATTTAAAATCATGACAGATCCATTTGTAGGACAACTTACTTTCGTGCGTGTTTATCGCGGTTGTTTGGAAAGTGGTTCTTATGCGTATAACTCAACTAAAGATAAAAAAGAAAGAATTGGTCGTTTGTTAAAAATGCACTCTAACAAAAGAGAAGAGATTAAAGTGCTTTACGCAGGCGAAATTGGTGCTGTTGTAGGACTTAAAGATACTTTAACAGGGGATACTCTTGCAAGTGAAAAAGATAAGGTAATCCTTGAAAGAATGGATTTTCCAGATCCAGTTATTTCTGTTGCAGTTGAGCCAAAAACTAAAGCTGATCAAGAAAAAATGTCTATTGCTTTAAATAAATTAGCACAAGAAGATCCAAGTTTTAGAGTTTCTACAGATGAAGAAAGTGGTCAAACTATCATTTCAGGTATGGGTGAGTTACACCTTGAAATTATCGTTGATAGAATGCTTCGTGAATTTAAAGTTGAAGCTGAAGTAGGTCAACCACAAGTTGCTTATCGCGAAACTATTAGAAAAACTGTTGAACAAGAATACAAATACGCTAAACAATCAGGTGGTCGTGGTCAGTATGGACATGTATTCTTACGCCTTGAACCACTTGAGCCAGGTAGTGGATATGAATTTGTTAATGATATCAAAGGTGGGGTAATTCCAAAAGAATACATTCCTGCAGTTGATAAAGGTGTTCAAGAAGCATTACAAAATGGTGTTTTAGCAGGTTATCCTGTGGAAGATGTTAAAGTAACTGTTTATGATGGAAGTTATCACGAGGTGGATTCATCTGAGATGGCGTTTAAACTTGCTGCTTCTATGGGCTTTAAAGAAGGTGCTAGAAAAGCAGGTGCTGTGATCTTAGAGCCTATGATGAAAGTTGAAGTAGAAACTCCTGAAGATTATATGGGTGATGTTATTGGAGATCTTAACAAACGCCGTGGTCAAGTAAATAGCATGGATGAGCGTGGTGGAAATAAAATCATCACAGCATTTTGCCCTTTGGCTGAAATGTTTGGATATTCAACTGATCTTAGAAGTCAAACTCAAGGTCGTGCGACTTATTCTATGGAATTTGATCACTATGATGAAGTTCCTAAAAACGTTGCGGATGAAATTATCAAAAAAAGAAATGGTTAAATTTTTAGCGGGATTTTTCCCGCTTTCTGTCCTCGTAGCTCAGCAGGATAGAGCGCAAAATTCCTAATTTTGAGGCCGTGAGTTCGAATCTCGCCGTGGACACCATTTTATGAGGTGTTATTATGATAAAAATTGCTTTTTTTATAACTTTTGTAATTTCTTTTTTGATAGCACAAAGCCCAGTAAATTTTAAAGAAGATAATAATATAACAAAAGAACAAAATATATTTAAAGAACAACCTCCAAAACGCATTAAAATTCCAACGCATTAAAATATATATGTCAGATTTGATTACGCTAGCACAATTATCACAAGGGTATCGTTACAATAGTGATTCTTTAATTTTAGCTGATTTTATTTTAAAACAAGGAATTAAAGGCGCTGTTTTTGATGTAGGTGCAGGCTGTGGTATCATAGGTATTTTACTTAAAAAAAATATTGCAAATTTAAGTTTATCTTTGATTGATATTCAAAAAGAAAATATAAAATTGATTGAAAAAAATTTAAAATCCAACCAAATACAAGGCGATATTTTTCATGATGATTTCAATCAATTTCAAAGCATAAAAAAATTTGACTTCATAGTTTGCAATCCTCCATTTTATAGACAAGGAGCTTACAAGAGTGAAGATCAGCATAAAGCTATAAGTAAATTTCAGGAATTTTTACCCTTGCATAGCTTTTTAACTAAAGCAAATTCTATGCTTAAGCCAAATGGTACTTTGTATTTTTGCTATGAAGCTTTAGCTTTAGATGAAATTTGTTTTATTTTAAAAGATATGAAAATAAAAATAACAAAGCTTTGCTTTGTACATACACATCAAAACAAAAAAGCAAGACTTGTTTTGATACAGGTAAAAAAAGGTTCAAAATCGCCTTGTGAGATTTTACCTCCTTTTTTTGTATATGAAAATGAAATTTTAAGCAAACAAATGCAAGAAATTCACTTAAGATTTAGGTTAAAAAGTTATGATATTTGATAAAAATTTTTCTTATGCTTTTGATGAAAATGCTTGTGAGAAATGCGGTGGAAAGTGTTGTACTGGAGAAAGTGGCAATATTTTTGCAAGCAAGGAAGAATTAGAAGCATTAAGAAAGCATTTAAATTTAGAAAGCAAAGAATTTGCTGAAAAATACTTGAGAAAAGTGGGCTTTAAAATGAGTTTTAAGGAAGTCGAATTTGAAGATGGTTTTGCTTGCATTTTTTTTGATACTCAAAAAAGAAATTGCAGTATCTACGATTTTCGTCCAAAACAATGCAGAACTTTTCCATTTTGGGAATATTTTAAAACACATCAAAAGGAATTAGAAAAAGAATGTATAGGTATTTGTTATTTGTCTTAGCAGCCTTTTTTTTGGCAGCTTGTGGAAGTTCAAAAATCAATGTTGTTTATCCTGATTATACAAAATATAAAAGCAATGATTTTGATTTAAGGGTTATGAAGGCTTATAATTATGAGTATTATAAACAATACAAAGAAGCCAGAGATGAATTTTTAAGTCTTTATCAAGATTATAATAATACTAATTTTTTAGAAAATGCATTTTTACTTACTTTAGCAAACAATCTTGACAAGCAAGCAGAGTTAAATAATCTAGCAAAGCCTTATTTAAATCAAAATGACAATCTTAAGCGACTTAGTGCTCTTTATGCTTTAAATTCAAATGATATCAACAATGCTCAAAAACTTATGAAAGAACTTTTGGTAAAAAAGGATAGTGATCCTAGAAATTTAGAGCTTTACGGAGATATTTTGGTTAAAAAAAATGATTTAAAAAATGCTACAAAATACTATAGATCTGCTTATAATCAAGTGCAAAATGAAGAAATTTTATTTAAACTCATAGGAATTTATGCGATTTTGAATGATACTTTAAATATTAAAAATGTTTTAGAATTTTCAAGAAAAACCAATGGTTGTACTCTCAAAACTTGCGTCTTGCTTGCTAAAATTTATTTTAATGAAAAAAATATCGAAGCTTTAAAAAGTATATATAAAGAGCTTTATCAACTTACCAAAAATAAAAGTTTTGCATTGGCTTTGGTTGAGCTTTTAAATTCTCAAGGCAAAACAGAAGAAGCTTTAAAAATTTCTTTGCAGTATGATTTAGATGATGATATTAAACTCGCTTTGTATCAGAATTTAAAACGCTTTGATGATGCTAAAAAAATGAGTTTAGCTCTTTATCATAAAACAAAAAATAAAGAATATCTTCTACGAGCGGCAGTTTTTGAATTTGAAGCTGCAAATGAAGCTAAAAAAATCACTCCGAAAGTAATTGATTCTGTAAAAGAAAAATTCGAACAAGCTGTCGATAAAGATAGCAATGCTTTGTATTTAAACTACTATGGATATTTGCTTATAGATTATGATTTAGATGTTAAAAAAGGTATAGAGCTTGTGAAACTTGCCTTAGAAAAAGATCCGCAAAATCTGTATTATTTAGATTCTTTAGCTTGGGGGTATTATAAACTAGGCGATTGTAAGCAAGCATGGGAAATTTTAAAACAAACATTAGATGATAAAGAATTTGCAAATTCTGATGAGAGTAAAGCTCATATAAAAGCGATAAAGGCGTGTGTAAAACCATGATATTGGATAAAATTTTTGAAAAAACAAAAGAAGATTTAAAAGAACGCAAACTAAAACTTCCTTATGATATGTTAGGGCGTTCTTTAGCTTCAAATCCTTTCTTTCCAAAAGATGTGATTAAAGCTTTAAAAAGAGTAGAAAAAGAAGTTAAAATCATAGCAGAAGTAAAAAAAGCAAGTCCTAGCAAGGGAGTCATTAGAGAAGACTTTGATCCTTTGAGTATCGCTTTAAATTATGAGAAGAATAAAGCTACGGCGATTTCTGTTTTGACTGAGCCACATTTTTTTAAAGGTTCTTTAGAATACTTAAGTCTTATACGCCGTTATACACAAATTCCTTTACTTAGAAAAGATTTTATCTTTGATGAGTATCAAATTTTAGAAGCTTTGGTTTATGGGGCGGATTTTGTATTGTTAATCGCTAAAATGCTAAGCATGAAAGAGCTTAAAAAACTGCTTGAGTTTGCAAGACATTTAGGTCTTGAGGCTTTGGTTGAAATTCATGATAAAGAGGATTTGAGTAAGGCTATTTTTGCTGGAGCGGATATTATCGGTATCAATCATCGTAATTTAGAGGATTTTACTATGGATATGAGTTTGTGTGAAAAACTTATCCCACAAATCCCAAATTCAAAAATCATCATCGCAGAAAGTGGTTTAGAAAATAAAGAATTTTTAGAGCATTTACAAAATTTAGGCGTTGATGCTTTTTTAATCGGCGAATATTTTATGCGCGAAAAAGATGAAGGAAAGGCTTTAGAAGCTTTGCTTTAAGGAGGGAAAATGCAGTATTTGTATGCACCATGGCGGAGTGAGTATTTTGAAAAAGAAAAAAGCGTTTGTCCATTTTGTGATTGTGCTAATAAGATCAAAAGCGATGAAGATTTAGGCGTAATTTTTAGAGCAAAGCATTGTTTTGGAGTGATGAACCGCTATCCTTATTCTGCGGGGCATTTTATGGTGATTCCTTATGTACATGAAGAGCATATAGAAAATTTAAGCGATGAAATTTGGCAAGAAATGAGCCATTTTGTGCGTTTGGGAGTGAAAATTTTAAAAGAGCAAATTCATGCAAATGGGGTCAATATCGGTATGAATTTAAGCAAAGATGCAGGAGCTGGCATAGCTTTTCATTGTCATTATCATCTAGTGCCACGCTGGGCAGGAGATACAAATTTTATCACAACCATAGGAGAAACTAGGGTTTGTGGCACTAATATCGAGCAAGTTTATCAAAAACTTGTTTTGGCTTTTAAAAATGCTCAGTGAAGTTGAATTTGCAGAGTTTCAAAAAGAAAATTTCTCTCTTTTAATCGATGCAAGAAGCCCTAGAGAATTTTTGCATTCTCATTTGATAGGAGCTTTAAATTTTTATGCACTCAATGATGAAGAATATCAAGAAATAGGAACGATTTATAAGAAAAATCAAGCTTTAGCCAAGGCTAGGGGTGCGAGTTATATTTGTCAAAATACCGCTAAGCATATATTAGAAATCACCCAAAATTTTCGCATAGGAGAAAAGGTGGGGATTTATTGTTCTCGTGGGGGTTTGCGTTCAAAGTCTATCGCAGTGATTTTAAGTGAGCTTGGTTTTAGAGTGGTGCGTTTAAAAGGTGGCTTTAAAGCTTATAGAACTTTTGTAACGCATTATTTTGAAAATGAAATAAATTTTGATTTTTTTACTCTTTGCGGCAATACAGGCTGTGGAAAAACAGAGCTTTTAGAACAACTCCCACAAGCTATAAATTTGGAAAAAATAGCAAATCATTTAGGCTCGTCTTTTGGTGATATTTTAGGAAAACAACCTACGCAAAAAGCTTTTGAAGCAGAACTTTTTCACAATATGCAAAATTTAGAAAATTTTGCTTTCATAGAAAGCGAAAGTCGCAAAATAGGGGATATCATCTTACCTTTGAAATTTTATGAAAAAATGCAAAAGGCTTTTAAAATTTATTGTTTTTGTTCTTTGGAAAATCGCATTAAAAGAATACAAAAAATTTATCAAGAGAAAATGACTCCTTTAAAATTTCAACAATGTGTGCAAAAAATTAGCCCTTATATCAGCTTAAATTTACGCCAAGATTTGCTTCAAAGTTATGAGAGAAAAGAATGGCAAAGGCTTATTACTATGCTTTTGGAGTATTATGATAAAACTTATAAAAAACCAGATAAGATTGATCTTGAGTTAAATACTGATGATATTTTAAAAGCTAAAGAAGAAATTTTAAGATATTTTAAGCTAAAAAACTACATTTTAATTTAATTTTTTTATCACTTTGCAAAAAAATTATACTATTTTCTTTAAAAAAATAAAAAAAATCACAAATTTATTTTTTATTTTTGAAATTGTTATTTTTTAATTTCTCAAAGTATTGTAAATTAGGCTTTTGGATATTGTTTTTTCATTTACCATAAATTTTTATATAAAAGTAATATTTATTACATAAATCATTTTATTTAGGGCTTTTAAATGTAGTTTTTATAGTATTTAAAAGCCAATCATGTATTTATTTTTTTGTTTAAAATATGGATATTATATTTCAATGAGAATAAAATAATAAATTTTAATTTAATTTATAATTAAGCTAAATTTAATTAGAGTTGCACTCGTTTTTTGCGATGTTACAAAACATTGTTATTTTAATTTTATTTTCCAAGGACATCTATGCCAGCT
>NZ_JAAMXB010000010.1:0-77804 GCF_011068225.1 Campylobacter sp. CFSAN093229
ACTATGAGTTTGTGTGGCTTGGTGGACATGCCATGGGATGCGCCGCACTAAATTTATTTTTTCAAAGATGTAACGTAAATGTCAAATGGTGCGGATATTTAAATGGTTTTGATAGGTTTGTTTTTAATTATCATCTGCTAGTTTCAAATTCGAGCTCTTATAACGCTTTACAAATTTTTGAATATAGAACATTTACAAATAAATTTGAGGAAGAGAAATTTTTTTCTAGCTTCTCAAGTAAAAAGAAAATTTTAATAAGCTATAAAGATCCTTTTACTATGATTAAAACAATCTTAAATGCTAATATCGTAAAATCTGAATATTATATACAGGATAAAAAATTAAATGCTTCCAATATAACTAAAAATACAATAGATATTCTTCAAAGATATAAAAGAAAATATAATAAATATAATATCAAAGATTTTGATCCGTATTTACTTCAACATCAAATGCTAATACAAGAATTTCTCTTAAAATACTTTAAAAATTCAAAAAAATACTTTTTAGATATGAATGACATCCAGCCAGAAAATGCTTTCATAACATTAGAAAAACTTGCTACATATTTTAATTTTACCAAACCATCAATTCTTGATAAACAATTTTATCAAGAAAAAAAATCACTAGCAACTACATTTTTGCTTCATTACTTTCCTTTGATTCTTGATTTTGATGAGTTTGAAATAGAAATTAATGCTAAGGAATTAAATTATAGTAAAAAAGACGACATAAGTGATTTATTTTTTAAGAAAAAAATATATATTGATAACCATCAAATTCATTTTTACATCAATAAAAATTTAGATTTCGACAAAAAACTTTATATAAAGATAAAAAAGATAATCTTACAATTAATTTATATAATTAAAAAATATATAAATCTCAATCAACCATTGTGTGAAAAAGATATTTTACATTATTTAAGCTTAGATAAAAAATATAGAGATATTTATTTAAAAATTATTAATTATAATTTAACAACATTAAAACAACATCGTCCGGATATAGTAGCTTCTTGGAAATACTATCAAGAATTTGAAAAAATGTGTAAGGAGTTAGATGGATAAAATTACTTGTGTAACTTTTTCTAAAGAATTTGCCTTAGGGGTTAAAAAATTATTTTTAAAACTATAGTTTTGTAGCTTCATTTTTAATTCATATAATAGATTATCTATATCTAAAACTACAGTTCCAAATCCATCTTTATTATAATCAAAATAACCTTGAGTATATATATGCCTAGAAAATAATTCATTTTTATCAAATTGATAATAAATCACGGGCTTTTTTAAAACAGCCATCTCAAAAGCCACACTTGAATAATCCGTTATCATTAAAGATGATTCACAAAAAAGCTTTTGCATACTCATTTCAACAGAAGGTATTATAATATAATTTGGCAACTTAAAACCTTCCAAATAAGGTTTAATTTGTGGATGAGGATTAAAAACTATTTTGTAATTATATTTTTCATGCAATTCTTGTAATTTTTTACTATGTAAAAAAGAACCCCATCTATAAAAATACTCACTCTCATAAAATTTTGGATTAAATCTTCTTTTCATTAATTTTTTACTATAAGAACCTACTATATATTCTCTCCAAGTAGGCATAATAATAATTTGTTTAGTGTTTATTTGATTATTTTTAAGCAAAGCATCCCATCTAGGAAATCCTGTTAATTTTACCTCTTTGGGGGTAAATTTATAACGATTAAAATCTCCTGCTATAGAGTCATACTCATCTTGCATTCCAGTAATAAATAAATCAATTTTTCTTTGATTCAACCAAGAAGATAAATCATCTTTTGTGATCCCATGTTGTAAAAATATGAAATCTTTAGTCTTTAAAGTATTTTCCCCCAAAGCTTCAAAAAAATACCTATCAATATGTGATGAAATGAGTTTATCAGCCTTAAAAACCAAATATTTAAATTTAAAACTTTTCGGATCAACCAGTTTAAAACCTTCTTTTTTTAGCCTTTTATAATCATGAGAATTTTTTCTAAGGACAAAGGTGATATTTTTCTCAGGATGATTTTTCATAACATAACGATATAAATGTTCAGCATTGTCATCAGCCCTAAAAGACATATCAGCAAAAAGCCATAATGATTTATTTTTAGCTCTTCTTTTTTTTAATTTTTTAATCTCATAAAAAATATCATAAAAAGTGCACTTTTTTTCTTGATAGATTATGTCAATCTTTTTATCATTAATAAAACAAATCATATTTTTAGCATTTATAAAAAATTTAAGCCAAATTCTTCTTTCATAAATAAAAACTCGGTTTAAAAAATCATATTGTCTGATTTTTGAACAAATGATTTTAGCCAACCTATCATCAAAAAGCATTTTAACTTCATCGTTAACATCTGCAGTATAAAATTTAATCAAAATTTCATCATTTTTATCATCTATTTGTTCAATAAAAACTTTATCTATGGGTACTTTTTCTTTTTTAAAACAATGTAAAAATCCCATTTTGTATAAAAACAAAAAAGGATTAAAATTAAATTTTATTAAACTCTGCTTATCAATAAAATAAAAAATTTGATCAAGTAAATCAAGATATTTATGAATTTTAGCTTGATTCATAAAAGATAATTTTTCAGGATGATTAACCAGTTCTTGCACCTGCCAAAATAGTTCATACAAAATAACATTTTGTATGAAAATAGGAATTTTATCTTGCTTTGCTACGAAATTTAAAAGCTCCAAATATCCTTTTTCTAAAATTTCCAAATAGTAAAATTTATTTTCATTTTTTTTATCTAAAGTGGAACTTTTATCAAATCTTTTTCTATAAAAATATCTTGCATTTTTTAAAAATACAGATTTTAGATTTAAATTTTTAAATAAATAAATATTAATAAATTTTCCATCTTCAAAATTTAAGATCAAATTTTCATCAAAAAAAGTATCTTTAAGATAATCACATCTTAGAAAACATGATGCAACAGAAAGTTGAATATTTTCATTTAATTTTATATTATCATAAACACTTTTTTGTCTTTTGAATTTAAAATTTAAAGCATGAGTATCTTTATATAAAATCTTTCTTTTTTCTCTATAAAAAATAATATTTGTAGCCACCATAGCTATATTATTTTGTTTTTTTAAAAAACTATCTACCTCATAAAAATAATCCCTATCTAAAAAATCATCAGGATCAGTAAAGGTTACCCAAAGAATATTTAAATCATTTTCTTTTAAATATTTTAAACCTAAATTCCTCGCACTTGCCTGACCGCCATTTTCTTTGTATAGATAGATAATATTTTTTGGGTATTTTTTTTGATATTTTTTAATGATATTAGCTGAATTATCAGTAGAACCATCATCAACGCAAATTAGATGAATATTACTTTTAAAATCCAATTTTTGATTAATTATAGACTTAAAAAAATCATCTAAGTACTTTTCCACATTATAAACCGCTGAAACTATGATATATTTATTATAGGCTTTGTATTTTTTAGGTTTAAATTGTTTTAGAAAATTTTGCAGGGAAATTAGCAAACTTTTAAAGAAGAAAGATATATTTTTTTTATGCTTTGCTTTTAACAACATATCAATTTCTAGCCTTTTTAGCTCTTAAATCCTCAAAAAATCCCTTAGGATTAAAAAACAATTTTCTTGCCAAGCGATAAAATTTAGTATGTGAAATCATAGCACCAAGATACTCTAAACCTAAAATTTTCATCAAAAATGAAAAAGGTCTTACACTCTTAAGCTCATGCAAATAAGGTTTATAAACAAAAGATCTTAAAGGATAAAAGCTTTTATCATGTTTTTGTGCAATCAGCATTTTTTCTTTATCAATGATGATTTGATAAAAAATCCCATCATGCTCAAAACTATAAAGCTCGTTAATCAAATAATAAAGCATTTTATACAAATCATACTTATCATCATTGTTTTGGCTTAAAAAATCCAAGATAACTTTTTTTTCATCCTCCTTTAAAGTTAAGAAATATTCTTTCACTTGATAAAGTTTTTGCTCACTTAAATTTAAATCTTGTTTATAATCTAAATCTAATTTTTTTGCAAAAAACCAAGAATGAGGTAAAATTCCTTTTTGAAAATAAAAAATATCACAATAATCTATACCATTAAATTGTAGTTTTATACTTGCATCCAAAAATATTTTAGTGATTTTTTCTTGTTGTAAAAAATCCAACAAAAGTTCATATTTTAACTCTTTAGCTATAAAAAAATCACTTATATTTTTATAGATAATTTCTCCCACATAAACACTAATATCCTTAAAATCATAATTTTGATCTTTAAAAAGCATTAAAACTTTTTCACCTTTGGCTTTAAAAACTTGCAAAGGCTTTAAATCGTGTTTTTTGATATTTTTTAAATGCTTATAAAAAAGCTGATGATTCTTATCTTTATTTTGCATATAAGCATTTTGATTGGGCTCTATATGATAAAAATGATACATATAAATTCCATAAAAACAAGCCTCATAACCAAGTAATGAAAACCAAGATCTAAAACCTTTAAAGTTAAAAAAATTCCAATTTCTAGCATCATAGCTTAAATTAGTAGGCATTTTTTCAAAACTCACACAAGCTTTTAAAATTCTAGCAAAAAGATCAAAATCTTCATAACCGTGTCCGATAAAATTTTCATCATTTCCACCCAATCTTAAAAACTGATATTTATTTATCACAATACTTGAAGTAGAACTTGGGGCAAAAAATTTTACCCAAGTATTTTTTGCTGTAAATAAATCCTCTTGTATCAAAATATCCCAAAATTTATCATCGTATTGTTTTAATTTTTCATTAGCTTCTTTATTAAGATACACTACGGGTAAAACTATCAAAGCATTGATATTTTGAGAAATATTTTTAATTTGAATTAGTTTTAAAATTTTTCCAAAATTATCCAAAGAAATATAACAATCCACATCCAAAAATAAAAGAACATTTGAATGCGCACAACTTGCTCCTAAATTTCTGCATTCTCCTTGAGAAAAAGCTTTTTGCTCCATATCTTTAAGATAAATATGATGGTTTGCTTGGATAAAATTTTTAAGCTCATGATTTTTAGATGAATATCCTTCAACAAAAATAAATTCTATATTCTCATCACTTTTAAAATATTTTGCTTTCTCAATAACCCTTTCTTCTATATAAGGACGCTCCTTGCTTAAACCAAAAGGGATAATAACAGATAAAAGAGCCATTAAACATTTCCTATGGCATAAAGTTGGATAATCCCTACAACTCTTTCTTCTTTCCCTACTATAATTTCTTTGATTTTATGTTTTAACATGATCTCCTCTGCTTCACTTGCCATAGCATCAGCATCGACTACTTTAGGATTTGTACTCATGATTTCTTTGGCCTTAAAATCAAACCTTGGTTTATCACTTGCTTTTAAAGCACGACGCAAATCCCCATCAGTGATAATACCAACTAATTTTTCATTTTTAAGTACCACACAAAGCCCTAGTTTTCCACTAGTCATCACATCAACAAGATCGTTAAATTCGGTATCAGGATGCACTATAGGAAGGTTACTTGAAACCATAAGATCTTTTACCTTGGTTAAAAGCTTACGCCCCAAACTCCCCCCTGGATGAAAAAGGGCAAAATCATCAGGCTTGAAATTTCTTACCTTCATCAAAGCAGCAGCTAAAGCATCTCCCATAACCAAAGTTGCCGTTGTCGAAGACATAGGAGCAAGCTGCAAAGGACAAGCTTCTTTTTCCACAGCTATATTTAAAAATATATCGCCTTGCTTTACAAGGGTAGAATTTTTTTTACCACACATTACTATAAGTGGAATTTTACGCTTTTTTATAGCTGGAATGATTTTTAAAATTTCTTCAGTTTCTCCTGAATTTGAAATAGCAATTAAAACATCTTCGGGAGTTAACATTCCAAGATCTCCATGCAAAGCCTCTCCTGGATGGATGAAAAAGCTTGGTGTTCCTGTGCTTGCTAAAGTAGCTGCTATCTTAGCACCTATATGACCTGATTTGCCTATACCACTAACTATGCAACGCCCTTTAGTATTTAGCATCAAATTCACAGCTTGATTAAAATTTTCATCTAAATTTTTAGCCAAATCCAAAATAGCTTGCGCTTCTTTTTCAAAAACTTCTTTGGCTATTTCAAGAGTATTCATTTTTAAACCTTAAAGATTAAGCACAACATTGGTTGCGATAGCAATCTGATAAAGAATTTGAGTTAACATTGAAAAAATTTGCAAATTCTCACTATCCACTTTTGGCAATACCAACACAGAATCGCCTGGTTTCATATCTATACCACTATGATATTTTTCAGCTTTTCCATTGCTTCGTATCACCAAAACTTTTGAAGTGTCTGCTCTTTCTCCATAACCTCCTGCAAGATTGATATAATATCTTAAATCTTTTCCCTTATCATACACAAAAGCCCCAGGTAAAGAAACCTCGCCTTGAACTATAACAAGATTATTCTTACTTGGTACATTAATAGTATCACCATCTTCTAAAATAACCGAACTATAAGACTTTGGATTATCGATGACAATTTGGCCTTTTGGTTGTACTTGCTTAGCTCTTTGGATAAATTCTAAAATCGTTTTTGCTTGTTGAGCTCTTATAGCTGCGCCTTGAGCTGTAACAGAACTGCTAGTTAAAGCTAGAGTTTCAAGCTCTTTAAGCTGAGCATTGATAAGCTCTTTTTGAGTTCTAGCTACACTTTTTCTAAATACTTGCAAAGCTTGCATGTTTGATTGTGGATTAGCCTTGATTAGTTTAGAAATATCTTCCAAAGTTGTTCCTTTACCTACAACTAAAGTTTTTAAACCATTATGCTCGCCATTTACACTTATAGTTATATTTTCAGAAACATACTCAGGGTGAAATTCTACCTCATCTCCTGTTCTAAGTAAAACTTTTGAAAATTGCATTTTATTATAAGCACTAACATCAAGTTTATGGTCTTCACCATAACTCTTTACGATAGCATTAGTCACGATAGGTTTAGCACCTGATACTCTAGCTAAGTCAGCTAAAGTTTTAATATCATTTGAAAGTTCAAAACGAAAAGGTCTTTGCACATCACCGTTAACAAAAGCGTAATTTTGAACATTTCCTACTAAGATAACATCTCCACTTCTAAAAGGAAAAAGATCCATTTGCCCCTTTAGTAAAAAATCATATAAATCGATATTTTTTATCACGCTATTATTGCGCAAAATTTGAATATCTCTAAAACTTCCATATTCTAAATTTATACCCCCTGCTTTATCAAGATACTGTATCACTGAATCCGAACTAAGTCCTTGGTAAAGTCCTGGAGCATTAACGCTTCCTGTTACAAAAACACTGACATTTTGATAAGCATTCATATCTGCATAAACAAAAACATTGCTTTTATAGATTTTATTAACACGTGCTTTTATAACACTTACAAGGGCACTATTTTTCACACCTAGTAAATTTACAGCTCCTACTTTAGGGATAAAAATATTTCCTTGAGAATCCACCACTAAAACTTGCGAAAACTCAACAGCTCCCCAAATTTTAAGACTGATTTGATCACCAACTGCGATCTTATAATCTGGGTTATAAACTCTTTGATTGTAATTTTTAAAATTTCCATTAAAAAGATGAGCGCCAAATACTAAAATTTGATGAATTTTTGTAAGATTATTTTCTTTATTTGCTATATCATAATTTGAGCTTAAATTTTGATCTATGCTAGTTGCAGCAGAACCTTGATCCTCTGCTGAAATGATTTGTGAAACATCCACGGCTCCAAAACATAAAATACAACTAAAAAATAAAATTAATATTTTTTTCATTTTAATACTTATGCTCCTCTATTATCATTTTAATAAATTTAACAATCCCAAAAATCAAAGATAATACAATAAATGCTGTTAAAATATCATAAATTCTTTCAGGATATTTTGCGCTTTCTGGAATATCTGGACTTTGAATGATGACAAGTTGTTTTATTTTTCTTAATGCTTCTATTCTAGCACTTTCATAAGCTTTTAAAGCTGCTTCATAAGCTTTTTGCGCAAAAGTAGCTTCTATAGTTAAATCCTGAAATTTAGCAGCCAAATCATTAAGCTTTTGAGAAGAATTGTTAGCTGAAATTTTAGATTTTTCCCTTAAAAGTTGTTTTTTGATTGCTTCAATTTCTGCTTTAAGTGCTACTACTTCAGGTGCTGCATCATTCATATAGCTTTGTAAAGTTAAAAGTTTAGCTTCTTTTTGAGCTAAATTAGCCTCAATTTGCGCAACCAAACTTGCTTTAGTTTCAGCTTGCTTTAAAGGATCAAAAACTCCATATTTATTTTGAAAAGCAATCAAATCATTTTGTGCTTTTTGATATCGTTCTTTGTATTTTTGTACTTCATTTTCAGCAAAAGCCATTTGCTCTCTAGCTGCTTTATGAGAGATTTCATTGATAAATTTTTCGCTTTCTTGCATAATAGTTTGAGCAATCAAATGAGCTGATTTGGGTGTAAAACCCTCTACTTCAACTTTTAAAAGTTTAGTGGTTTCATCCGTATGAACCTTAACTCTTGCTTGGTAGTATTTAAGATAAGATTCTATCGAGCTTGAATCCCAAATTTTAAAAGGCAAATCTATATATTGTTCTTGATAAAGATTTTTAAGTTTGATTTTTTCATCCAAAATCTTTAACATATCACTTGATTCTATATAACCTTTTAGATAATTTAAATCTTCGCTTGCTGTAGAAGTACTACTAAGCAAAGACAAGATTCCAGTTGTTTGAGCACTTTCTCCACTTGTTGATCTAACATCTAAAATCATCGTGCTTACATATCTTGGTGCTGCAATCAATGTATAATAAATCACAACAAAAATCATTATAAACCAAACAATTTTAAAAGAATCAAATATGCTTAAATCTTTGATTTTTTCTAATAAAGTTTTATTTTCTTCCATTAAGCTTTTCCTTGATATACAGCTATTCCTTCATCTACATTATCATAAACCGTAATTTGTCCATTTTTCATATAAATTATTTTATCACACCATTCTTTAATTTCAGCTACATTATGAGATACCATAATTACTTTTGATTTGCTTAATCTTTCTCTATATAATTTCACACTTTTTTCTCTAAAAGCAGGATCTCCAACAGCTCCTGCTTCATCGATCAAATAATAATCAAAATCAAAAGCCATACTAAGTCCAAAAGCTATCCTAGCACTCATTCCCGAAGAATAAGTCTTCATAGGTTCATCAAAAAATTTTCCAAGCTCTGCAAAATCTTCTACGAATTTTACTTTTTCTTGAAGTTCTTTACCCTTATAACCATATACTCTAGCTACAAATTTAGCATTATCTCTAGCAGTTAAAGAACCTTGAAAAGCTCCGTTTAAACCCAAAGGCCAAGATAATTTTTTATTAGTAATTATCTTGCCACTATCAGGAAGCTCTGCCCCGCTTAAAAGTCTCATGAGAGTGGACTTACCTGCACCATTACCCCCCATCAATCCTATACTACAATCTTCAGGAAATTCAAAAGTAAAATTTTTAAAAACATAATGCCTCCCACCGCTAAATAAAGGATAAGATTTAGTTAGATTAATTAGCTTTATCATTCTTTTTTTGCCGCCGTTAAAGCTTGTCTGTTATAGTAATAGACAAAAAGTCCTATAAATAAAACAAGTAAAATCCAAAATATAGCATAAAAATAACTATATTCATCTTGCAAAGGATAATTCTCAAAAAAATTAAATCTTAAAAGCTCCATTATGTGAAGCAAAGGATTATAATAAAATATATCAAGTAAAGGTCTTGGCATAAGCCAAGTAGGAAATATAATCCCAGAACTCCAATAAAACACTATGCTAAAATAAGCTAATAAAGTTCTTAAAGGCTCTACAAAATGCCAAATAATAGCAAAACAAATCCCCAAAGCAAAAGCTGAGCACATAAGTAAAAAAATACAAAATAAAACTCCGAGTAAATGAACTGGGAATACATCAAATCTAAAAAACCATCCTGCAAAAAAAAGCACAGTGATAAAAATCACAAAATAAATACAAAATTCAAGCAAAGTTCTAGCAATAAATACATGTATAGGCTTTACAGGTTTATAAGCAAAAAGAGCCAAATTTGCCTGAGTACCATTCATAAGCTGAGTTACTATACTTCTAAACATAAAATAAGGCATAATACCTGAAATTAAAAACATAAAAATAGAAATTCCTTCAGGCATAACTTGATGATGATATTCTCTTATAATGGTAACAATTACTGTAATAGCAAGTGTTATTGACATTGGCTCTCCAACTACCCAAAGATAACCTAAATGCCTATTAGCACCAAATCTAGTTTTTAACTCCCTAAAAAATAAAGCGTGAATTACATTTAACATTTATTTTCTATACCTAACAATTTACATAAACTATAATCATAACTCATTTTTTTAAATAAAATCATAAAAATTTATTTTTTACAAAATTCAAGCTTTTTACTAAGTCCTAAAGCATTGTTAGTAAATTTAAGCCAAAAAAGCTCTAAAGCATAAATTTTTGCACTTTTATCAAGCTTAGCAAAGGGAAATTTAGAAAAATAAATTTTCATTTGTTCCTTGTTTGCGATTTTAAACTCGGCCTTAGCTTGCACACCTTTTAAAAAAGCTATTTTATTTTCTTTAGTTATATTAAGTGCTATACTTGAATTTTCACTGGCCAATCTTATATGCTTAGTGTCTTCATGAGAAGCAATAATAAAAGCTAAATTCTTTTCATCAAAAGCATAAAAAGCACTAGCCGTATAAACACCTTTTTCATCAATCATAGCCCAAGATAAAAGCTGCTCATTTTTTATAAATTCTAAAATTCTTTCATCCATATTGTAAAAATTATACTAAAATATTTTTAAAAATAACCGATTTTTGATTTAAACTATAAATATAAGGGGAAGAAATGCAAATTGATGCTAGTAAAAACCAAAGTTTTTCGATGGATTATACAACAAAAAGTGGCAAACACTTAGCCTTATCTATGTATGACAATCAAAGCATAAGTTATGCAAATAATGAAGAAGGTAAAACTCTTAATCTTAAGCGTCAGTATGGTTTTAGCTTTACTTTTGAAGGCTCTAAACTCACACAAAATGATCTTGATGAGATTAAAAATGCTATGAAAGAAGTTGAACCTATGATCAAAGATTTTTTAGCAAATTCTAAAGTTGGAAAGTTAAAGCCAAAGGAAATTATCGAATCAGCTATGCAAATGGCAAATGTTCTACCAACTCCAAATGATGAAAACCATCAAAATGCTATTATGAATAATTTTACAAATAAACTCAGTGATTTGCTAAAACAAAATCAAACAAATGATAAAGATATCAATACTTCTATGCTTGAAGATAGCAAAAAACTTCTTGATGAAGTTTTAGAACAAATGAAAAAACAACTTGAAAAACAACAAGAAAAAGCCAAGGAAAATCAAGATAAGACAGATGATAGTTTAAATCTTTACGCTTAAATCATATAATATTAAAAATTATCAAGGAGTTTTAAATGACAAATATCGAAATTTTAGAAAATATGCTCAAACTCCAACAAAAACTTAACGACGAAACAAACGGCTTAAATTGGGAAAATGGCTACACCAAAGAAGGAAAACTGATCAGTTGGAGACGCTGTATTTATATGGAATGTGCAGAACTTATAGACTCTTTTGCATGGAAACATTGGAAAAACATTTCAAGTCCGACAAATTGGGAAAATGTGCGTATAGAGATTGTCGATATTTGGCATTTTATTTTAAGTCTTTTGCTTGAAGAGTATCGCGATAAAAATGGAAAAGATTTGAAAGCTATAGCCACAGAAGTTAATGCTGTAAGTGTGTTTCAGGATTTTTGCAAAGAAGAAGAGCATCCTAATGAGAGTGATATTTATGGTATTTTAAATGATATAGAGCTTATTATCCATAAATGCAGTGGCTTTGGATTTAATCTTGGAGAATTGCTTTCAACCTATTTTACCCTAGCTATTAAATGTGGACTTAATCTTGAAATTCTTTATAAAACCTATATAGGTAAAAATGTTTTAAATATCTTTAGACAAAACAATGGTTACAAAGATGGTAGCTATAAAAAAACTTGGAATGGCAAAGAAGACAATGAAGTTTTAGCTCAAATTTTAGAACAAAATCTTGATTTTGATACTATTTATAAAAAACTAGAAGAATGCTACAAAAAGGCATAATTTGGATATTTTAAAACTTGCAATCAAAGATTTTTTAAGTCTTAAATTTTTAAAATTTGCCTTAATTCCTTTGATTTTTAGCCTTGTGCTGATGCTTTTTTTAGGAGTGCTTGGCTTTTCGGCCTTGCTTGATTATTTCAATTCTTTATTTAGCGTTGGAGAGGATTCGTTTTGGGCGTGGTTTTATGCCCTTCATTTTGTACAAATTTTAATCACCATCATAAGTTTTTTATTTTCAGGTTTTATTGTTGTTTTTGCTTCGGTTTTTTTAGCCCTTTTTATCACTTCTTTTCTTACTCCTTTTATCGCTAAAGAAATCAACCAAAAATATTACCATTATGATAATACAAACGAAGTTTCAACCCTAAAAACTATCTTTGAAATTTTTAAAATATTTATAAAATTTATAGGGATTTTATTGCTTTGCACCTTGGCTTTATTTTTACCTTTTATCAATATTTTTGTATATTATCTTGCTTTTTATTATCTCTTTCACAAACTTTTAATGATTGATGTTACAAGCACGATTTTAGACAAAGAAAGTTTTAAAAATTTTCATTCTGATTTTTCGCCTTTAGAGTTTAAATTTAGCACTCTTTGTTTTTATCTACTCTCATCAGTGCCACTTTTAGGACTTTTTTTGCAAGTATTTTTTGTGATTTTTCTCACACATTTAGGCTATCAAAGAATTTTAAAACTAAAAGCTAAGGCTTGAAATATCGATTTTGTGATTATATAAATAAGCTCTTAAAAGTCTTGGAATTTTAGCTATTCTACACTCTTCTTTAAAATTTTTAGGTAATTTTTGACAAGTTTCATATTCAAAAACAATAGCTTGTTCGTTTTTATATACAAGTGCTATTTTACCACCTAAAACACAATCACCCTTTAAAAACTCTTTTCTTTGCGCTGTGCTTAAAAGTAAACCTTTCATTTTCACCACTCTAGCAATCAAACTTTCATTTTTAGGACAAATAAGAAGTCCTTGAATTTCTTTGATATTTTCAAAATCATAAAGTTTTTTCCTATCTTCACCAAGATAAGAAAAGCTTCTTTTTAAACCCTGGTGAAATTTACCCACAAAGGCATTAGAGAAATTTTTTCTTATATAATTTCTAAAATATTTTTCATTTTCATTGCTTTCATCATGGAAATAAAAAATATCTTTTTCTTTTAAAAAAGATGAAATTTCATCTTTACTTATAAAGAGTAAAGGACGTAAAAGTGTATAATTTGATCGTTTTTCACACTCTTGCATACCTAAAATTTCAGCCAAACCTGCGCCACGAGAAAGTTGCATCAAAAACCATTCAAATTGATCGTTTAAATGATGGGCTAAGATAAGATGATCATAATCTTGCTCAAGACAAATTTTTTCAAAAAAATCATAGCGAAAATCTCTGGCTTTTTTTTCAAAATTACTTTGAAATTTAGGAGCCTGTTTTATGAAAATTTTTTTATGAAATTTCAAAGCAAGTTCTTTGGCTTTTAACTCTTCTAAATCACTATTTTTTCTAGTTTTATAATTTATCATCACAAGATCAAAGTCGATCTTTTCTTGCATTAAAAGATAAAAAAGCGCACTAGAATCACTTCCATAAGAAAAAGCAAGTAAATTCTTGCCCCTTTTTAAAAGGGCTAAAATTTCATCTTTAATTTGCATCTACTTTTCTTAAAGCCTTAGCAAGGAGCTTTTTATCAAGGTTTTGTAAAATTTCACATTCATAAATTTGCCCCATTTCTAAATTTCCACATTCACTTTCATTGATAAGAATTTCTCCATCAATCTCTCTATCCCATCTTAAATCTTTAGCTGCGATAAAAAACTCTCCCTCGCTACTTTCTCCCGTGCAAACTACTAAACGCTTTTGCCCTACTTCTTTTTCAAAACTTTTTTCTATCACTTCATCAACAATTTTTTCTATGATTTTAAGTCTTTTATTGATCACTTTAAAAGGCACTTGCTCCATATCAAAAGCGGCCGTATCTTCTTCCTTAGAATACGCAAAAACGCTTATCCTATCAAAACCAAAGTCTTTAACAAATGCACAAAGTTCTTCAAAATCCGCCTCACTCTCACCTGGATGTCCTACGATAAAGCCCGTGCGCAAAAAGCTATTTGGCGCACTTTTCATTAAATTTAGCATTTCTTTAAGTCTTGTGCTATTTGCCCCACGCTTCATGATTTTAAGCATATTATCACTTATGTGCTGCAAAGGCATATCAAAATAATTTACAAAAATTTCAGAAGCTATAATGCGTTTGATCAAAGCTTCACTCGCACTCGTAGGATAAAGATATAAAATTCTAGCCGCTCTTATACCTTTGATTTTTTCGACCTCATCGATTAAGCGTATAAGTCCATCTTTTTCACCCTTATCAAACAAATAAGAACTCGTATCTTGTGCAATAAAAGAAAAGTCCTTATAACCTCTAGCTACCAAATCTTTAAGCTCAGCTATAATGCTACTTATTTCGCGAGATTTTAACTTGCCTTTAAAACTTGGAATAGCACAAAAAGAGCATTTTTGATTACAACCTTCGGCAATTTTTATAAAAGCATGGGAATTTGAACCTGTGATAATGCGTTTGGAATTTTCACTCTGTAAATAAGTCGAATTTGAAAATAAATTTGTTTTTTTAAGTATCATTTCGTCGATTCTTTCATAATCACCCACACCTGTAAAAAGATCAACCTCAGGAAGTTCTTTCATAAGTTCTTCGCGGTAACGCTGCATCAAACAACCCGTAACCACCAAAAGAGAATCTTTTTTTCTTTGTTCGTGCAAATCCAAAATCGCATTAATACTTTCTTTTTTTGCACTATCGATAAAACCACAGGTATTTACGATTAAAACATCAGCTTTGCTTGGTTCATCGCAAAGCTCATAAGCACTAAGACGTCCTAGCATAATCTCACTATCGACTAAATTTTTATTACAACCTAAAGACGTAAGATAAAGTTTTGACATTTTTTTCCTATATTAAAGTTTTCTTTTGATATAATTTTTGATTTTAAAAATATAATTATAGCAAAGAAATTTTATGGATAATTACGAATTTAGCGAACTTTTAAAAACTTTAAAAAACAAAGTCGGCAACATAGCCTCCATCATCAAGCCTGAAAATATACAAACAAGGCTTAAAGAAATCGAAGAGCTTGAAAATTCTCCTTCTTTTTGGAGCGATGTAAAACAAGCAGGGATCATAGGCAAAGAAAAAACCAAAATCACCAATCTACTTAAAAACTATGAAAATGCTTTTAACGCTCTAAATGACGCAAGCGAACTTTTCGATCTGGCCAATAGCGAAAACGATACAGAAACGCTTGAAGCTTTATTTAATGACGCGCCAAAACTTGAAGATACTATCACAAGTCTTGAAATTTCCATGCTTTTAAGCGGGGAAAATGATGGTAAAAATGCCATTGTTTCCATTCACCCAGGTGCAGGTGGAACGGAAAGTAATGACTGGGCAAGCATGCTTTATAGGATGTATTTAAGATTTTGCGAAAGAGAAGGTTTTAAAGTCGAAACTCTAGACTTTCAAGAAGGCGAAGAAGCAGGACTTAAAGATGTGAGCTTTTTGGTTAAAGGCGAAAATGCTTATGGTTATTTAAAAGCTGAAAATGGCATTCACCGTTTGGTAAGAACTTCTCCTTTTGATAGTGCAGGACGCCGTCATACAAGCTTTTCAAGTGTTATGGTAAGCCCTGAACTTGATGATGATATAGAAATTGAAATCGAAGAAAAAGACATAAGAATAGATTATTACAGAGCAAGCGGTGCAGGCGGACAACATGTCAATAAAACAGAATCAGCTGTAAGAATCACACATTTTCCAACTGGTATAGTTGTACAATGCCAAAATGACAGAAGTCAGCACAAAAACAAAGCCACTGCTTTTAAAATGCTAAAATCTCGCCTTTATGAACTTGAACTCATGAAACAACAAGATAGTGCTAATGTTGGAGAAAAAAGCGAGATAGGCTGGGGGCATCAAATCCGCTCTTATGTGCTTTTCCCTTATCAGCAAGTCAAAGACAATCGCAGTGGAGAAGCTTTTTCTCAAGTGGATAATATCCTTGATGGAGATATTAAGAAAATGATAGAAGGCATTTTGATCGCTTTAAAAGCGGAGTAACAGGCTTAAAAATAAGTAATTTCTGCAAAATGTCGGTATAAAAAATTAGAAAGATAGCGGGATTTTCCCGCTTGTTTTATTATCTTGCATAAAACCTAAGAGCATCCAATAAACTCTTTTCTTAAAATCTTTATCACAATAAACACTCACAACTTTATAGTCTTTTTATCGTTTGGATTTAATAAGAAAACATAGCTTGAGTATGGAGTTTTATCTATTTCTAAATCACGCTTCATTTCTTTAATTTTGCCTTCTGGATTGTTAATATCACTAATTGTTCTGACTGAAGTATAATCATAAAGTTTATGATTTGGATATTTTTTCATAATCTCTTGATTACCTAAATCAAACATAGCTTGATCGTTGCCATTGTTTTTTAACTCGACTAAATCGCCATCGCCACAACCTACAATCAAAGTCATAGCTCCTAAAGCCAAAGCGCTTGTTAAAATCTTTTTCATTATTTTTGCTCCTAGTTTTAAAATTAAATTAATATAACTATACCTAAATTTAAAATTTAAATATCATTTTTGCAATAAATTCTAAAGTAAAAATCACGTAAAAATTTAACTCATAATTATTTCATTCAAACAAATTTTTATGCAAAATTTCTTCTAAAACCACAGTAGCATAAGAGCCTTTTTGCAAGAAAAACTCTATACAAAAATGAGCTTTTTCTTCATCATAACGCCATTTTAACTCTTCTAAATATCCCCACATAAAGCGTCTTGAACCTTGCATTTTGGATTTAAACTCCAAAGCATCTTTAAAAATTTCATTTTCTAAATTTAAAGCCAAACCTTCTCCTGTTTCATAAGCCTTAGCACCGATTAAAAGTCCCATAGCGCTAATGTCTCTTGCTCTAAAACGCTCAAGCTCAGCATTTAAATCCTCGCATAAAAAACACTTTCCAAAAGGATAATGCCCTAAAACCTCGCCTTTTAAAAGTTTAAAAAATTGCTCTTGTTTTTTAAGTTCCTTGGCTTCTTCTTTAGAAATTTTATAAATTTGGATCAATTCTTTTTCGCTAAAATCATTTGCAAAATGTGATAACTCCACTCTTTTACTTAAACAGCGATTAAAAAGCTCACTTTGAAAAGCTGAAATTAAAAACTCTTTCATTTTTACATTTTTCATCTTTTTGCCACGCAAAATTTCAAGCCCTTCTTTATAATTATCCCCAAATTTTCCAAAACGCTGATAACCAAAATAATTCGCAAAACCTTGTTTATCCAAATTCATCAAAGCTTGTTCTAGTTTTAAAGCATCGCTTGGTAAAACTTTTTTTAAGCGTATGAAAAAAGAATTTCCTTTTAAATGCCCTATTCTTAGCTTGTTTTCATGGGTAAAAATTTCTAAAATTTTAAGTTTAGGATGAGAAAAATTTGACAAAAAACTCTCAAATTTTTTAGGCATAGAAAGGTATTGAAAGGTTGATCCTTGCTTGTCTTTAAGCCCTGCATAACCAAAATCTTTTATTTTAACCCCGCTTGCTTCACTTAAAATTTTTAAAGTTTCATTTGTGGTTAAATCTTTTTTATTGATATGTAAAATAAGATGCTCACCCTTACCGCTAAATTCATACAAAGGCTTTTCACGCACTACAAAATCATCGCTATTTTTACTAAAATACGCATTAATAGGACTGTGTTTTAAACTATACAAAGGCTTAAAAATGGTGTTCTCTTCCTCTAAATTCATATTTTCCTTTCACTGCTTTTCCAAAGATATTTAATTTCACGCCGTGTTTTTTGGCTATTGTTTCTATATTTTGCCGTTCTTTTTCATCAAAAGCAAATAAAATTTCATATTCTTCTCCGCTATAAAGCGTATAATCATCAAGTTTTTTAAACCAAGAAATACCACATTTATTTAAAGCTAAAAGCCTTGATAAATCCTTGCTTAAACCATCTGAAATATCCATAGCACAAGAAATTAAAGGTGCGATTTCATAAAAAAAACTAGCTCTTAATTTTGGCTTTATAAATACATGATTTGGTTTTAAAGTGCCCCCATTTTGTAGAATTTCAAGCCCTTTTAAACTTCGTCCTAATTTTCCTGTATAAGCAAGTAAATGTCCCTTTTTTAAACCTTTTCTAAAAACGGCTTTATTATTAATCTTTGAAATGATAGTAAGACTAATGTCTATTTTATCATTGTTTATAGTATCGCCGCCTATGATTTTTATATTAAATTTCCTAGCTGTTTTTAAAAAACCTTTTTGCAAGGCTTTGATCTCATTTTCGCTTAAATTTTTTGGTAGGGCAAGTCCTAAAAGTGCGTATTTTGGTACAGCATTCATTGAAATAGCATCCGAGATATTAACAAGCATTGCTTTTGTAGCGATTTGCTCTAAACTAAGCCACTCTCTTTTAAAATGCACATTTTCAAAAAACAAATCCTTGCTAAAACACCAATCATCGATAATAGCTCCATCATCGCCATTTTTTTCATTTAAAAAAGCTTTGATAATAAAATCTTCTTTGTTCATAATGTGTGATTTTATAAAATTTCCTTTTAAATTCTAGTGAATTTTAGAAAAATTTTATATAATATAGAAATATTTAAGGAAAAACCATGAAAAAATTAGAATTAAGAATTTTTAGATTTGATAAAACCAAGGATTATGAGGCTTATTATAAACCTTATGTTTATGATAATTATGAAAATTTTGCAAGTTTTTATGATTTGCTTTTGCAAGTTCAAGATGATGATATTTATTTTGATTTTAATAAAGATGAAGATACTTACATAGTTGTAAATAAGCAAATCATACCACTTTTTACACCTTTAGAAAAAATAGCAAAAGAATTTGATTTTAATCTTTGCATCGAGCCTTTAAGTACAAAAAGAGCTATTAAAGATCTTATCATTGATAAAAATGATTTTTTAGACAAATACAAATATCTTGAAAAATTTGGCGATGAAGAGGATAAAAAGCTTTATGCAAAATATGATTATTTATATTATGCAAGTGAAATTTTAGACTATCTTCCTGAATATATGGGCGATGGAATGTTTTATTTGGCTTCAAAAATGATAGAAAAATATCCTGAAAAAAAGATAGAAATTTTAAAAACTCTAGCAGATAAAGAAAAGGGTATTTTTTATCACCTTGAAAGCAAAAATGAAATTTTAGAAACAACGATTAAAAACCTACAAAATGAAATTTTAAATTTAGGATTTTTTGATAAAAATATTTTACACTTTGATTTACCTAAAACCAATGCTTTTGATAATGAGATCAAAGAACTTAAGGAAATTAAACATAATTTTAAAGATTTCAATATAGCTTTTTACGGTTTTAATGCTTGCGATACTTTAAAATCCAAACTTGAGGCTAAATTTATTTCCTATGAAAACAGTACAAAAAATAATGGCTTTACTTTGCTGAATTTAAATCCTACACTAAGCTATAAAATGGCTGCAGATATTGTTTTGGACGCTTATGATAGCGGGGCTGATTTTATGGTAGTAAAAGAAGAAAAGGATTTTTATCTTTTTGATACTTGTGCTAAAAAACTTATGCAAACAAGCAAAAGAGATTTTGAAGACTTTTATATTTTAAGTCGTTTTGAGTTTTTAGCCCTTATCCAAGGCATACAAGCTCCATCATTAAAAAATCACACTTTAAAGGTTAATTTGATATGAAAATCTCTTTAGAATGTAAAGATCTCATCATAGAAAAAACTTTAGAACTTTTTTTAAAAGATCATTTGGTAATGAAAAAAGATTGTGATTTTATCATTAGTGATGAAAAAATTCACACCGCAAAACCCTTATTTATCATCTCTAAGAACTCTCCATTTTTAAGCGTGCCATTTAGCAAAGAAGCCTTGTTTGAGTCTTTAAATGAATTTGACAATGCCTTAAAAGCAGCAGCTTTGCAACTTGCGCTTGAACAAAAAAGACTGCTTGAAGAAAAAATTGACGCTATTGCTTTGGAATTTAAAAAAGATTATGAAAATAAAATCGATCTTGCCATAAAAGATCTTAAAAACAAACTCGTAAAAGCACTTAATGATGAATGATGAATTTATAAGCGTTAAAGACTTTTTTAATCACAATAAAAAAAGAAAAAAATTTCTTCAAAAACAAGAAATTACTTCTCCTAAAGAAAAAATAAAAAAAATCAAAGAAACAAAGCTTTATACAAATATAGAAAGTGGTAAATACAAAGGAAAAAAACTACTTTTACCTAGTCTTACAACAACAAGAAGCACTAAAAGTATAGTAAAAAGTTGTGTTTTTAATGTAATAAGGGAAGATTTAAGAGATAAAATTTTCATTGAAGCCTTTGGCGGAAGTGCTTTGATGGCGGCCGAAGCACTAAGCAATTATGCTTTAAAAGCTTATGCTATAGAACTTGATGTAAAAGCCTATAAAATTGCTTTAGAAAATGCTAAAAACATAGATCCAAATTTAGAAGTGATCCACGCAAATACTTTTGAAATTTTACCCCAACTCATAGAAAATTCAAAAAATGAAATCATCTTATATCTTGACCCGCCTTTTGATATCAGAGAAGGTTTTAGCGATATTTATGAAAAAATTTATCATTTTTTAGAAAATTTAGATTTAAAGACTTTAAATTTAATCATTTTTGAACACCACTCAACCATAAAAACTCCCGAAAAAATCCAAAATTTTCAAAAAATTAAAGAAAAGAAATTTGGATCAACTAGCTTAAGCTTTTACACTTCTTAACTTACTTGGAACACTTCTTGCTTGATCTATCATCAACAATAGATTAAAGGAAGAATCCATGAGAGTTTTAACGATATTTTTACTCTTTATGACAAGCATTTTTGCAGTGCAAATCAAGGATGTAGCAAACACTGTAGGTGTAAGAGATAACCAACTTATAGGTTATGGACTTGTTGTAGGGCTTAATGGAAGCGGCGATGGAACAAGCTCTAAATTTACACTACAATCCATCTCAAACCTTTTGCAAGGTATGAATATCAAAGTAGATCCTAACGATATCAAATCAAAAAATACCGCAGCTGTTATGGTTACAGCCAAACTTCCGGCCTTTGCAAAAAGCGGAGATAAACTTGATATTACCGTTTCATCTATGGGTGATGCAAAATCTTTACAAGGCGGAACACTTTTACTGACTGCACTTCGTGGGATTGATGGTGAAATTTATGCTATAGCACAAGGCTCTATCTCAACAGGAGGTTTAACACCTAGACCAGGAGGAGCAGGTTCTCACTCAACTGCTGCAACCGTAATGGGCGGAGCTAATGTAGAAAGAGAAATTCCACAAAATTTTAGTCAAAATAATGATCTAACCTTAAGCTTAAAAGTAGCGGACTTTAAAACCGCAAATGATATAGAAAGAGTTTTAAATACTGTCTTTGGCGAAGAAGTGGCTAAAGCCATCGACTCTCGCACAGTAAAACTCAAAAAACCTGAAGATCTTTCAAATGTTGATTTTATGGCAAGAGTTTTAGAACAAGATATAGCCTATAAACCACAAAGCAAAGTTATCATTGATGAAAGAACAGGAACAGTGATTGCTGGAGTTGATGTAGAGGTAGAACCTGTTTTAATCACTCATAAAGATATCACCATAAAAATAGATCCAAACAATAACGCAGTAGCTAATCAAAATGAAATCGATATGAAAGATGGTGGTTTTGTAGATCCAAGTTCAAATACCTTAAGAATCAACAATGCAAAAAGTACAGTTGCAAATATAGCTAGAATGCTTAACAAACTTGGAGCAACCCCAAATGACATTATCGCTATTATGGAAAATTTAAAGCGCGCAGGTGCAATTAACGCGGATTTGGAGATCATCTAATGAAAATCGATAATTTTTTAAATACTTATAGTATGAATAGTGCTTTACTTGATCGTGCAGCTAAAGCAAGAAGTTTAGAATCAAGCATCAAAATAAATGATAATGATATAATTACAAAGAGCAAAGAAGATGAAGCCTTAAAAGAACAAACGGATGCTTTTGAGGCATTTTTTTTAAAGCAAGTTTTAGACGTATCTTTAAAAAGTCAAAATTCACTCTTTGGAAAAGATGCCAGTGATGAAATATACTCTTCCATGTATAACGATACCATGAGTAAAGCTTTAAGTGGAGGTATGGGTTTTTCAAAATTATTATACGATTTTTTAAAAGAAAGGGGTTAAGTTTTTTAAATTTGGGTCGATATGGTTTGTAGAGGATTATAACTAAGATCAAGGAGGCAGAAATGATCAATCCTATACAACAAAGTTATGTGGCAAATACCACATTAAATACAAATAGAATAGATAAAGAAACTAAAACAAACGATACTCAAAAAACGGAAAATGATAAAGCGAGCAAAATCGCAGAGCAGATTAAAAACGGTACTTATAAAATCGATACAAAAGCTACAGCTGCTGCGATTGCTGACTCTTTAATCTAAAACTTTCATTCTCCTTTTTTTGAGAGAGAAAAGGAGAAAATATGCTTAAACAAAGACTTGATGAAGTAAATGCTATCTTAGCAAAACTTATTGCTTTAACCGAAGAAGATATAGAAAATATCAAAGTGGCTAAACATGAGAGTGTAACGCCAAGTGTAGAAGAAAAAAACAAACTTATCGCCGAATTTATTACAGCTAAAAAACAACTTGATGTTGCCTTGGTTGAGCTAAATAATAGCTCTACAAAAGGGCTTAGTGAACTCTTAGATGATGAAGATAAACAAAAACTAGATCTACTTAAAAAAAATCTTCAAAACCTTCATAGTAAAAACAAAGAGTATGCTAAATTTGTTCTTATTGTCAAAGATTTTCTTGATGGCTTAGTAAATAAAATGTTTGATATCAATGATGGAACAAATAATGCTTATGGAGATAAAAAGACAAATCCAGAGTCAATTTTCAAGATCAATGTATAAGGATTTATAATGGGTATTTTTGGAACATTATACACAGGTGTTACAGGCTTAAAGGCAAGCGAAGTTCAAATCGCAACAACTGGAAATAATATCTCAAATGCTAATGCAACTTTTTATACACGCCAAAGAGTAGTGCAAACTACAAATGGGTATATTACCACAGGTGGAGTTCAAGTAGGCACAGGAACTGCTATAGAAAGTATAGTGCGTTTGCATGATGAGTATTCTTACTATAAATTAAAAGGTGCATCAAACCAACTAGAATACACTAAATATATGGCTTCAACCTTACAAGAAATCGCTCAGCGTTTTCCAGACTTACAAAATACAGGGATTTTGCAAGATTTAGAAAATTATAACAAAGCTTGGAATGATTTTGCATCTAACCCCAATGAAAATGCCACAAAAATAGCCCTTGTAAAAGCTTCTCAAACCTTAACAGAAAGCGTTAATAATACCTTTGCAACCTTGGATAAAATCCAAAAAAAAGTAAATGATGATATTAAAAATACGGTTGATGAGATTAATAAAATCGGCGAAGAAATTGCTACTATAAATAAACAAATTTACGGACAAGAAGCTCTACCAACAGAACACGCAAATGAGCTTAGGGATAGAAGAGATGAACTTGAGCTTACTCTTTCAAAGCTAGTTAGCGCAGTTGCAAGCAAAAATGAAATCAATCAAGACAATCGCCTTGATACAACCATCACTGATCCAGGACATCAATACAATCTAAGTATAGAAGGTTTTAGTATAGTAGATGGGATAAATTTTCATCCTTTAAAGCTTGATTATGATGATAAAAATAAATCTTATAGCATTTATTATGAAACTCCTGATGAAAAAGTTCGCGATCTTACTGCAAAGATTAGCGGTGGACAACTAGGTGCCCAACTTGATCTACGCGGTAGAAACTATAGTAAAAGCGAAGGAAAATATAAAGATGGAATTATCCAAGGTTATATGGATTCTTTAGATACTTTTGCTAAAACCATGATCAATGAAACTAACAATCTTTATGCAAGTTCTGCGAAAAGTTCTGTCACTTCTGATTATCTATCTGGGCTTAAGGGAGATATTCCTTTAGTTAATTACGATAGAACCATACAACCAGGAAGTTTTGATATAGTCATTTATGATGATAAAGGCGATAAAAAACTCACCAAAACCATCACCATAGATGTAAATACAACCATGAATGATATCATGCGTCAAATCAATGCTAATACAGATGATAATGACAATAAAAATTCAAACGATGATGTTGATGATCATATCAATGCAAGTTTTAGCTACGATGCAAAAACTGGAGATGGTTTATTTCAAATCAATGCAAAACCAGGTTTTAAGGTAGCCATTGAAGATAAGGGTACAAATTTCGCAGGTGCGTTTAGCATAGGTGGTTTTTTCAGCGGAACTGATGCAAGCGATATGAAAGTAAAAGATTCTATCTTAAATGATCCGAGCACAGTAAGAGCAAGCTCAAATGGGGTTGATAGTGGTAATGACATGGCAAATAAAATCATCCAACTTCAATATGAAAAAGTTAATTTTTATAATGAAGATGGCACCATTGATAATCTTACTATGGAAGAATATTACCGCAAACTTACAGGTAAAATAGCTTCAGATGGCGAGAATAATAATATTGTAAACGCAAGCAATGAAACTCTTTATAATTCTGTTTATAGTGAGTACCAATCTAAAAGTGGTGTAAATACAAATGAAGAATTAGCCGCTCTTATACAATATCAATCAAGTTACGGTGCTGCAGCAAAAATCGTCTCAACCGTAGATCAAATGCTTGATACCTTACTAGGACTTAAATCTTAAGCTCTAGTAATATCAAGTGAAAAATTTTATCCATCTTAAAGCTAAGCTTGATTTTTTAGCTAATCAAAAAAATACCAATCATTCCCTTTTTGAAACTCCAGATCCTTTGCAAATTGCTAAAATTCACAATGATGAATTTATTGCCTTAATTTGTGCTTTATTTGCCTATGGAAATGCTAAAAATATAGTAAATTTTCTAAAAAAACTTGATTTTTCTTTATTAAACCTTCAAGAAAAACAAATAAAAAAAGAACTTAAAAATTTAAAATACCGCTTCCAAAACGAAAGAGATATACAAGAAATTTTTATCACTCTTTCAAGACTGAAAAATGAAATTTCACTCTACGAACTTTTTCACCAAGCCTATCAAAAAAGAGAAAATACCACAGATGCCATCTTAGCTTTTATGCAAAAAATCAAAACCTTAAATTCATATTCAAGTTATGGGTATGATTTTTTCTTTGGAAAAATTTGGCAAAGCGTCCCTACTTCACCTCTTAAACGTTATAATATGTATCTAAGATGGATGGTTAGAAAAGATGAACTTGATCTTGGACTTTTTACCAAAATTCACACCAAAGATCTTTTAATCCCACTTGATACACATACACATAAAATTTCCTTGACTTTAGGACTTCTAAAGCGTAAAATATATGATTATAAAAGTGTTTTAGAACTCACGCAAAATTTAAAAAAATTAGATGCAAATGATCCCATAAAATATGACTTTGCACTCTATCGTTTAGGACAAAGTAAAGAAATTGACAAATTTAAGGAGTGAAAATGGGCTTTGAACACTTAGATACGATTTATTATTTCATACTTTTTTTTGTAGCTATTTTTGCTGGTTTTATAGATTCTATTGTAGGTGGAGGGGGACTTATTACTCTACCAGCACTCATAGCCTGTGGAATTCCTGCGCATTTATCCCTAGCAACAAACAAACTCCAAAGTGTTTTTGGTTCTTTTACAGCTACTTTAACTTATTTTAAATCTACCACTCTACCTCATCTTGTTTGGGGTGTTTTTTTTACAGCCTTAGGAGCAGCTATAGGAAGTTATAGCGTTCTTTTTGTAAAAGATGAGCAATTAAAGCTTATTATCTTAATCTTTTTAACTCTTACTTTCTTATATACAGCCTTACGTCCTAACTTAGGCAAACACGAAAGCAAACCTAAAATAAAAAATATCAAAATTTTTCATTTAATTTGTGGCTTAACTTTAGGCTTTTATGATGGATTTTTAGGACCTGGAACGGGTTCATTTTGGATTTTTGCCTGTGTAATGCTACTAGGATTTAACATGAAAAAAGCAAGTATTAATACCAAAATTTTAAATTTTACAAGCAATATCATCGCTCTTATTATATTTTTATGGCAATATGAACTTTTATGGATTTTAGGCTTACTTATGGGTATAGGGCAAGTTTTAGGGGCCTATCTAGGCTCAAAACTTGTATTAAAAACCAATGGAAAATTTATAAAAACTTTATTTTTAATCGTTGTAGGAGCTACTATTATTAAAGTAGCTTGGGATTATTTTTATTAAAAATTTATACCTGAACTAAGCTCCCACATAGGTAAAAATATACCTAAAGCCAAAAACAAAACTAAAAGCGCCACAAATAAAGTCATCATAGGCTCTAAAAAAATCAAAAATCTATCCATTAAATTTTCGCTTTTTTGTTGATAATATTTGGCAATTTCTTCACTTAACACTTCAAGTCTTCCGCTTTTCATCGCAACACTAAGCATAGAAAATACCAAAGAATCAAAAATATCAATCTTTTTAAAAGCCTAACTTAACTCAAGACCAGAATCTATAAAACTAAAAAGTTTTTTATACTGAAAAATTAAAAATTTATTTTCAAGCCCTATAATAGCTAAATCAAAAGCTTTGGATATTGAAATTCCATTTTTTAAAAGCAAAGAAAAAACCATAAAAAAATAATAATTTTGATTATAAATAATCAAACGAGAAATCAAAGGTATTTTTAAAAATAAAAAATCGCAAGAAAAAGCAAAAGAATGAAAATTTTTATAAGCTAAAATAAGCATAACAATAAAAATAACAAACAAAAATATGCAAAAAATTCCATAGTCATCTAAAAAATTATAAATTTCTAACATTACATGCGTGATAAAAGGCAAACTCGTGCCTAAATTTTCAAATAAATCTTTAAAATTAGGCACTACAAAAAGCATTAAAAACAAAAATGCTCCGATAATACTTAAAAAAACCAAAGTAGGATATCTAAAAGCCTTTTTTAATTGTTTTTGACTCTCTAAGCTTTTTTCTCGAAGTTTAGAAATTTGACTAAACACTTCGCTGATTTTTCCTGTCTTTTCAGCCGTTTTAATCAAAGCTAACTCCGCACGATTTAATCCAAAATTAGCATTTTCAAAAGCTTGATTTAGATTTTGAGCTAAAATTAAATTGTCTAATATTTTTTTCATAATCTTGCAAGAATGCATAAGATATAATTCTCTAATCGCTTCTTGAACACTTAATCCAACTTCACACAACAAAGCCAGCTCTTTAAAAAAGAGTATAAAATTTTCATCTTTTAATCTCTGAAAATTAGATTTTTGAATTTCTTTTATATCAATGATTTTCCAATTCTTTGATAAGGCTTTTGCTTGTGCTGTATTTAAATTTTCAGCTTTTATAGTTTTTGTATAATTTTGATTGTTTTTAAGAAATTCTACTTCATAAAATTTCATCTTACAACCCTTAAAAGCTCATCTATACTTGTAAGACCTTCTTTGGCTTTTTTTAAACCTTGTTCAAACATAGTTTGAAAGCCATATTTTTTTGCAAGCTCCATTAAAATCGTTTTATCTTGATTTTCCCTAATTGCACAAGCTAAATCTTCATTGATCTCTAAGCATTCAGCGATTAATTCTCTGCCAAAAAATCCACTATGATGACAACGCTCACATCCTTTTGGTTCAAAAAATTCACCTTCAAATTCAATATAATGTTTTTTACTTTTTTGTTTGCACCAAGGACAAAGTTTTCTAACCAAACGCTGTGCTATAACAAGACTCAAAGCCGATGCTATCAAGTAACTTTTTGCTTGCATATCCAAAAGCCTATCAATGGTACTAAGAGCATCATTAGTATGCAAGGTGCTTAAAAGCAAATGACCTGTTAAAGAAGCTTTAAGTGCAATATCTAAACTTTCTTCATCGCGAATTTCTCCTATCATGATAATATCAGGATCTTGCCTTAAAATTACTCTTAAAATACTATTAAACTCGACTCCAACTTTTGAATTAAGCAAAATTTGCTGCACTAAAGGAATTTTATATTCTATAGGATCTTCTGCTGAAATAATCTTTTTTTCAATACTTTTCAACTCATTTAAACACGCGTATAAAGTTGTACTTTTACCACTACCAGTAGGGCCGGTTAATAAAATCACTCCATTGGGACGATGTAAAATCTTTTTTAAAATTTCTAAATTTTTATCTCCAAGATTTAGTTTATACAAATCCAAAATTTCTTTATCATGTTTTAAAATTCTTATAGCAACACTTTCGCCATAAATCAAAGGCAAACATGAAACACGAAAATCATATCTTTCATTTTCAAAATCTAATTCAAAACTTCCATCTTGTGTTTTTCTTGATTCAGCTAAATTCAAACAAGCTAAAAATTTGACATGAAAAACCAAAGCTTCATAAACATCCTTCTCAAAAATAGCAAATTCACGCAAAATTCCATCAACCCTAAACCTAATCAAAGCGTCATCATTCCTTGCTTCTATATGAATATCACTCGCATGAAAAGATAAAATTTCATGTAATAAAAAATCAAAAATTTGACTGATGCAACTTTGATCATCTCTTTTTTGATTTTCTTGCCATTCAAGTCTAAGCTTAATACTTAATCTTTTAATCTCCTCTTGAATGCGAATTTGATTTAAAATTTTAGCTATCTTTAATTCATCGGCAATTGCAGTGTCGATTTTTTCACAAATCATAAAAGTCTTAACTTGCTCTAAAAGCTCTAAAGAACAAGGTTTAGATCTAATAATCATAAAGCCGTCATTGTTTTTAATAAGCAGAAATTTAAATTTTAAAAGTAAAGAAAAAGGTATACCTTCATAAATAAAATCATTATCTTCATCTAAATCAACAAAATGTAAATTACAAAAATTTGCTAATTTTTTAAAAAAATCCCAAGAAGTGATATTAAATTTAGCGCAAATTTCATCAAGACTTATTTCATTATCAATATAAGCTTGAAAAATTTTATCCATTCTACTTTCCATCTAATTCCATTAAACCATAATAATTTATATAAGCATCTAAAGCACTTTGAGCTTCTTTTTCTTCACCTAAAGCTCTTTTAGCCTGAGCAAAAATCAGCCAAGAATCTTGTTTTTGCTTGTCAAGTTCATTGGCTTTTAAAGCCCAAGATATTGTCTTTTGATAAGCTTTAATATCAAAATACTTCTTAGCTAAATTTAAAGCCTTTTCATAGCTTGGATTTTGATAAAAAGATTTTTTTAAATCAGAAATATTTAAAATTTTAGAATCAATTCTATCTTACTAATATGTGTATTTTCCTGCACCGCTTTAACTTCTTCTAGTTCTTTATATAACTTTTCCCTAGAAATCTTATTTTTTTCTTGTAAAATTTGCGCTTGAAAAATCTTTTGCTCTAAATGCTTTTTATGTTCAATAGCTTGCAAATAAATATTTTTTTGCTTATTATATTTTTGCATTAGCACAAAAAAACAAAATGCTATCACTAAGATTAAAACAATTAAAAATAAATATTTTAAATATTTTTTAAGTAAAAAATATTTATACCTAAGCTCAAGTTCTTTAATTCTTTCTTGCATACCTTACCTTAATAAGCCATTCTCTAAAGCACTAAGCTTTAAAATATACTCTTGACTTTTGTTTGTATCAAAAAAACTATTTATCTCATAAAAACTTTTTAAAGTTTTATCAATATATCTTAAATTTCCTTGAGAAATTTTTTGTAAAAACTTAAGACATTTATTTGAAAAATTCATTCCGAATTTCAATTTAATATAATTATCAAGCTCTAAAAGACTAATATTTTTCAATTCAAAACAAGCACTTAAACGACTTTTAAAATACTCTTTTTTAAGTATATTTAACTTTTTATGAGAACTTAAAACAAAACTTATAGAATCACTATAAATCCTGATGCTTTCTAGCATTGCATAATCATACATTCCTGCTTCATCAAGAATGATTAAACTCTGACCTTGTGAAATCAAAAACTCAATTTTTTCTTTTAAGAAACTCTGATCTTTAAAATTTTCATTAATAAAATCAACATTATATTTTTTTGCCAATCTTTGCAACAATACACTTTTACCACTACCGCTTTTTCCCCATAAAAAAATAAAAGCTTTTTGGCTTTCTAAAATTTGATTGATTTGATGAAAAATTTCTTCTCTAAATGGAATAATTTTACTCATAATGCTTAAATCCTAGATCTTTAAGACTTGGAGCGTTTACACTATCTACTATACTTGGAGTGATAATAAAAACAATTTCGGTTGCTTTAGAATTTAAAACTTCTCCTTTAAACAAAGAACCTAGGATTGGAATTTTTGATAGAAAATTGATAGAATTTTTTTCATTAGATTTATCGTGAGAAATCAATCCACCTAAAATTAAAGTTTGATTATTCTCTACTTGCACAACACTAGAAAGCTTTTTTTGTATGGTATCAGGAGCAATAGTTCTTGGTTCTTTTTGTCGTTTATTATCTTCTGGATACTTAAAATCACTTAAGCTTGGATTAATTCTAAGCATTATTTTTCCATCATCAGAAATTTCAGGCAAGATATTGAGTAAAATGCCTACAAAAATAGAATAATTGTTATAACTTTCACTAACAGTAGTCCCATTTTCAGTACCTTTAGAACTTTCTTTGACTTGATAATTTATAGTATCGCCTACAGAAATAATGGCTTGTTGGTTGTTTAAAGCCATAAGCTTTGGATTAGAAAGCACGCTAGTTTTTCCATTTTGAGAAAGAAAGTTAATAATAGAATCAAAATTTAAATTTGCCCTTAAACCCAAATTCTTAACAAAACCTTGCCCATTTTGAAACTGAATAAAAGAATTTTCATTATTTACTTGTGAATTTAAACCTATATTAAAATTTTGCCAATTAATCCCACTAGAATGGCTTTCATTTAAACTCACAGCAAGTATGCTAACATCGATAATAACTTGTTTTTTAAGACGATTTTCTAGTTTTTGCAAATAATTTTTCACACTTTTTAACTAAGAATTTGTTCCAGTTACTATAATAAGACCTGCATTGGGATTTATAATGGGAGTTTTAGCCTCATAATCTTCATGAGAATTTTTTAATAATACAATAATCTCTTTTTCTATATTTTGCCAAAAATCAAATTTTTCCATACTTTTAATCATATTGTCTTCTGCGTCATCAAAACTACCGCTATATTCACTTTGCCTTGGTTTAGCGTCTACAGACGCTTTAGTTATGCTTTGTCCTTCTCTGATAGAAGTGATATAACTTATCTTAAAAATCTTCGTATTAATGCCTGAAATTCTTAAAATTTTACCATCAAAATCATAGCTAAGATCATGCTCTTTGATAAAAAAATTAAAAATTTCGTCTAAATTCATTTGATGAATATTGACAGAATTTTGCAATGTTTCTAATTTTTCTTTGGCAATTTTATCTTTAACAATAATACTAAAAGAACAATATTTTGCAAGCTCATCAAGACTTTCTTGTATGCTTAATTTTTCATTAATACTGATATCAAAAAGACGCTTTTGACAATCTAAAGCATAAAGATAATGACAAAAAAGAATGTTAATTAATATTAATCTTATCATTTTTATTTATTTGGATTGCAATTTCTAAATTATCATATTGGAATTTAATCTCTTTAGTATTTATTTCATGTATTATAGCATCATCAATCATATCACCTTTTTTATACCATCGATCATAAATTTTTACTTTATCAAGCATAATTGCAGTAATTTTAATATGTCTTAATTTTTCAAAAGTAGGATTCACAAATGGGTTTTGAAGAGTATTAAAATTTATGCGATTTTCTTTATCTATAAGTTTAAAATACTCTTCAAAATTATCTTGTGCAAACAAAGTGCTAAAACACAATGTAGCACTAAAAATATATTTTATCAGCTTTCAACCTCATTACTATAATCAGCCATAGCGATACGCTTAAGCTGTCTATAGCGACGTTGAGCGTCTTTTTTATTGCGTTCAAAAAGCTCAGCAGCATGTTCAGGATTTGCTTTTTTAAGTGAATTATAACGCACTTCATTCATCAAAAATTGCTCATATAAATCCCAATCAGGCTCTTTTCCTGTTAAAGTTAAAGGATTTTTTCCTTGTTCTTCTAAACGAGGATCAAAGGTATAAAGTGGCCAATAACCACACTTTGTAGCAAGCTCACCTTGCTCTCCTGAGTAACCCAGCCCACCTTTAATACCATGAGCTATACAAGGAGAATAACAAATCACCAAAGATGGTCCATCATAAGCTTCAGCTGCAGTGATAGCTTTGATAAGATGAGTATAATTTGCCGTTGAATTTACTTGTGCTACAAAAATATAACCATAAGTCATAGCAATTTGACCCAAGTCTTTTTTCTGTATAGGTTTGCCTGCTGCTGCAAACTGTGCTACAGCTCCTGTTCTAGAAGATTTTGAACTTTGACCGCCTGTATTAGAATAAACTTCTGTATCAAGCACTAAAATATTTACATTTTCTCCACTTGCTAAAACATGATCAAGTCCGCCATAGCCTATATCATAAGCCCAACCATCACCACCAAAAATCCAGTGAGATTTTTTACTTAAATACTGTTTAAGCTCTAATATATCTTGCACCGCTTTAATATTTTTATTTTGCTCTAAAATAGGGATCATTTTATCTTTAATTTCCACAGACATAGCACCATTGTCTTTATTTGCAATCCAATCTTTAAAAAGAGCTGATAAAGCATTTGGAACTTCTTGCATACTTTCATTCATGATATATTCAATGCGGTGTCTTGTATTTTCAGTTGCAATTTTCATACCCAAACCAAACTCAGCATTGTCTTCAAAAAGTGAATTTCCCCAAGCAGGGCCGTGTCCATTTTTCACACTTTTTCTATAAGGAGTTGATGGAGCTGAACCCCCATAAATCGAACTACATCCTGTCGCATTAGCTACAATCATTCTTTCGCCAAACAATCTTGTAATTAAAGTAATATAAGGAGTTTCCCCACATCCAGGACATGCCCCATGGAATTCAAATAAAGGTTGGGCAAATTGCGCTCCTTTTGTGGTTTCTTTATTTAAAATATCATCTTTATAAGTAATTTCTTTAAATAAATAATCCGCATTCTCTTGCTCACCAAAATCCATCTCTTCTTGAAGTGGTACCATAACCAAAGATTTTTCTTTAGTAGGACACTCATGAACACAAAGCTCACAGCCCGTACAATCAAGCGGAGAAACTTGAATTTTAAAGCTTAATTTTTCTCCTTTGGTCCCTTTAGCTTCTAAAGCATGATCTTTTACACCACGAGGTGCATTTGCCATTTCTTCATCATTAATCAAAAATGGCCTGATAACAGCATGTGGACAAACTGAAGCACATTGATTACATTGGATACAATTTGCTTCTATCCATCTTGGTACCATAACCCCAACACCGCGTTTTTCGTATTCGGTTGTGCCGTGTTCAAAACTTCCATCTTCATAACCTAAAAAGGCTGAAACAGGTAAATCATCACCCTTGGCTGCGTTCATAGGTTTTACGATTTTTTCAACAAATTCAGTGCCTTTATAGGCATTGGTTTGTTCTTTTTCTTTAAGCTCTAAATTTTTCCAATTTGGATCCACTTCAACTTTTACAAGTCCATCAGCACCCACATCAATAGCTTTGTAATTCATTTCTACAATAGCATCGCCTTTTTTGCTATAAGATTTATACGCAAGCTCTTTCATGTATTTTTGTGCGTCTTCATAAGGAATGATTTTTGCAAGTTTAAAAAAGGCTGATTGCATAATGGTATTTGTACGATTTCCCAAACCTATATCACGAGCTAATTTGGTCGCATTGATGATATAAAAATTTACTTCTTTTTCAGCTAAAGTTTTCTTTACTGCATCTGGAAGTTGTCTTATGGTTTCTTCAGCATTCCAAATACTATTTAAAAGGAAAGTTCCACCTTTACGAATTCCTGCTAAAACATCATAAATTTCCAAATAAGCCGTTACTGAACAAGCGATAAAATGCGGAGTTGAAACAAGATAAGTTGAACGGATAGGTTTTTTAGAAAATCTTAAATGGCTTCTTGTATAACCCCCTGATTTTTTAGAATCATAAGCAAAATAAGCTTGAGCGTAAAAATCCGTTTTATCCCCGATAATTTTAATCGAGTTTTTATTTGCACCCACAGTTCCATCAGCACCAAGTCCGTAAAATAAACATTCGATCGTACTTTCATCTCCAAGTGAAATTTTCTCTCCAGTACTCAGTGAAGTATGAGTTACATCATCAACTATACCTACAGTAAAGCCATCTTTTGGATTATCAAGTTTAAGATTTTCAAATACTGCTATCATTTGAGCAGGATCAACATCCTTTGAAGAAAGTCCGTATCTTCCACCCACTATAACAGGAGCATTTTCTCTTCCATAGAAAGCTGATTTTACATCAAGATAAAGTGGCTCCCCAAGACTTCCTGGTTCTTTAGTTCTATCTAAAACTGCGATTTTTTTCACTGATTTTGGCATAACATCAAAGAAATATTTTAAACTAAATGGGCGATAAAGATAAACTTTTAAAATCCCTACCTTTTCACCCTTGGCATTAAGATAGTCCACTACCTCTTCAAGTGCTTGAGTTACAGAACCCATAGCAACAATCACACGCTCTGGTTCTTTGTGTCCATAATAAGTAAATGGTTTATATTCTCTACCTGTGATTTTTGAAATTTCTTGCATATATTCATTAACAACATCAGGCAAAGCATCATAAAAACGATTGCTTACTTCTCTAGTTTGAAAATAAATATCATCATTTTGTGCCGTTCCGCGTGTTTTTGGATTTTCTGGATTTAAAGCATTATTTCTAAATTCAAGCAAAGCTTCTCTATCCAATAATCTATCAAAATGCGCATAATCCATCACTTCAACTTTTTGAATTTCATGACTTGTTCTAAAACCATCAAAAAAATGTAAAAATGGCACTCTTCCCTTAATTGCAGCTAAATGTGCTACACCAGCTAAGTCCATGGTTTCTTGCACAGAATGCGAACAAAGCATAGCAAAACCAATTTGTCTTGCCGCATAAATATCTTGATGATCACCAAAGATAGACAAAGCTTGAGCAGCCAAAGAACGCGCTGCTACGTGGATTACACAGGGGAGTAATTGACCTGCTATTTTATACATATTTGGAATTTTAAGGAGTAATCCTTGAGAAGCTGTATAAGTTGTAGTCAAAGCCCCAGCCTGTAAAGATCCATGCACACTACCTGCAGCTCCTGCTTCACTTTGCATTTCTACGATTTTTACAGGAACTCCAAAAAGATTTTTTTTACCTGCAGCTGCCCACATATCGGTATAATCAGCCATAGGAGAACTAGGTGTAATAGGATAAATTCCAGCAACTTCAGTAAAAGCATACGCAGCGTATGCAGCAGCCTCATTTCCGTCCATAGTTTTCATAATTTTACCCATTGAGACCTTCCTTTATATTGATAATTTTTATAATTTTTTAGCTATCAATTTACTATAAATTCTCTTAAAAGGCGTTTAACGAAAACTTGAAATTAGTTTAATCTAGCTATATAATTAACAGCCTCATATGCATTTAAAAATACCATAGAATAGGCTTTTAATTCATTTTCATTGCCATAGCCACAAGCTAAGGCCAAAGGAGTGATATTAGCAGAAATTGCAGCTTGAATATCTAGTATTGTATCGCCTATCATATAGGCATTTTCTTTAGTTTTATTGAGTCTTTTTAAGGCTAAAATTATAGGTTCGGAACTTGGCTTTGGATTTGTGATATCTTCAAGAGTAATTAAAGTTTTAAAGAATTTTTTAACTCCCAAATAATCAAGCAGAATCGGAGTAAATTTACCTCCTTTTGTTGTAACTATACCAAGATCTGCAATTTCGCTTCCAAGTTCTAATGCTTCTTTTGCTTTAGGCAAAAGAGTGGTTTGTTCTAAATAAATTTGTGCATAAATTTCACGATAAGCTAATACAAATTCTTTACTTAAATTTACTTTATCTGGATAAAGCATTCTAAACATTTGCTCTAAAGGATGACCTATGAGATTTTTGATTTCTTCATTATTTTTAGAAGTTAATCCAAGGGCTTTAAAAGCTCCTTGGAAAGAATTTAAAATAGCATCAGTAGAATCAATTAAAGTGCCATCTAAATCAAATAAAATAGTTTTATTCATTATCTTAAAATAAATTTAGCATCCACTCTTCTATTATCCGCTCTACCTTCTTTAGTGTCATTGCTTGAGCGAGGATTATCTTGACCATAACCTACTGTTTTGATGCGACTTTTTTCTACACCATATTTTTCAAGTTCATTAGCAACACTTTTAGCACGTCTTTCAGAAAGCTTTTGATTATAAGCTCTTGAACCGATATTATCTGTATGTCCTTCAAGAATAGTATCATATCTTTCATTTTCATCTAAAACTTTTGCAATTTCTTTGATTTTTTCTTGAAAAGTTGGATTTATAGTAGTTTTATCAAAACCAAAATGACCTTCCAAAGAAATAGTTTTTTCGCAACCATTTTCATCTAACAAAGCACCTTCTCTTGGTTCAACAGGACATTTTGCTTGTGGAGCTGGACGAGTATCAGCAACTTCTTCTACGGCTTTTTCCTTTTTGCCACCAAAACCAAAACTAATACCTAAAGTTGAAACCCAATTATGGTTTGCATGATTAAAATTAATTTGATCTCTAGTTTCAAGTCTTAAAGCCAAAGAATCACTAAGACGGAATTTTACACCCGCGCCATAATGTCCAAATCCACCGCTTTTATTATCATAAGCAGCATTTGAAAAATCTTCATATCCTCCACCTGCTAAACCATAGAAATAAAATTTCTCACCCACATCAATACCTTTAATAGCACTCAAATAAGTTCTTGTAATATCTGTGGTTTTATTTGTATTTGTATATTTAACATCAGAATAATGCTCTAACCCAAATTCTAATTGATCAAGCCAAAAATCGTCAAAATGATAACCAAGTCTAATCCCTGGTGCATAACGATTATCCATATCTAAATTACCTTCAAAGTAATTATAGTTTAAAGTTGGAGTGATTTCAAATTTTACATTGTTATCAGCACCGAATAAAACACTTGCCAAACCTAAACATAAGAATATTTTTTTCATAGAAAAAACCTTTCATTGTGTTATAAAATAAAAATTTAAATTTTGCAATTATATCATAAATGACAGAAAAAAGGATGAGTTTTATAAAAAATTGTAGAAAGGTGGGAAAATCCCACCAAAAAATATTAACGTTTAGAGAATTGTGGGCTTCTTCTTGCTTTGCGGCGTCCATATTTTTTACGCTCAACAGTTCTACTATCTCTAGTAAGAAGTCCTTTAGGTTTTAATAAGGCTCTAAAATCAGCATCCATAGCTGCTAAAGCTCTTGAAATTCCATGTCTTAAAGCTTCAGCTTGAGCACTATAGCCCCCGCCTAAAGTGGTTGCTTTAATATCCATTGAAGTTTCTTGTTTAGTCACAAGTAAAGGTTGAACCACTTTAAGCTTAATCGCCTCGTGTCCACCAAGCCAAGTGTTTAAATCAACACCATTAACACTAATTTTACCACTACCTGGTTTTACCCATACCTTTGCGATAGCAGTTTTTCTCTTACCTGTTGCGTATGTTGTTGCCATGATTATTTTCCTTCTTTAGCAATTTGCGCAGTGTGTGGGTGCTCACTACCCGCATAGATTTTTAATTTTTTAAGCATAGCTCTGCCCAAATTTGTTTTAGGAAGCATACCTCTAACTGCTAATTTATATAATTTTGCAGGATTTTTTTCAAGTAAATCACCAAATTTTTCGCTTTTTACACTTCCAAAATATCCTGAATGTCTATGATAAAGCTTATCTTCTGCTTTATTAGCACCTGTAAATACAGCTTTTGAAGCATTGATGATAATTACATAATCACCACAATCAACATTTGGAGTAAAGCAAGGCTTGTTTTTACCTCTCAAAATTGTTGCTACTTCAGTTAAAAGACGACCAAAGCGTTTGCCTTCTGCGTCTAAAACAATCCATTCTCGTTTTACTTCGTTTGGCTTTGTTATCTTTGTCATAATTTTTACCTTTGCCAAAAATTTAAAATGTGATTGTATAAAAAATAATATTAATTTTTACTTAATTTAAGTAAAAATAAAGTTTATATTTCCAAAATTTGAATTTCATTTTCCAAGCAATAAACTATAAAAGCACATACTTTATCTTTTTTCAAAATTTCACTAATGGCGATCTTATAAGTTCTTACCTGCTCTTTATGTTTATCTTGCATAGCAAGACCTGTTTTATAATCAATTATGAAAGCTTCTTCATCTTTTAAGGCAAGTAAGTCTAATTGTTTAATTTCTCCATTAAAACTCAAAGCTTGTTCTTTTAAAAGCTTTCCATTACCAATCAAATTTTGAAATTGAGTATTTTTAAGTAAAATTTCAATTCTTTTAAAAAGCTTTTCAAAATCACTCTCATCCAAAAAATGTCTAAATTTGCTCTTGCATCTTTGAGTAAGCATGTGAAAATTTTCACCCTTAGGGAGTTTTAAATTTTGCATAAAAAAGTGAAAAGCATTTCCAAAATATAATTCTTTACTATCAAGTCTTTCTTCGCTTTGAACTTCTTGTAGGCTAATTTTTTCAAATTTTTGTAAAGCTTGAATACTTTCTTTTTTAACGCTTAAAATTTGTTCTTTGCTTTCTAAAAAACCTCTCTCTTGAGAATGTATATTTAAAAATCCCCCCTTAAAATAACTTGGATAATTTCCATTTACACTTTCTTCATTTCTTTTTATGATGATCAAACTTTCCTTAGCTCTTGTAAAAGCCACATAAAGTTTATTAATATCATCTTCATAATTTGCTCTTGTAATATTTTCTTTAAAAAGAGTATAAATAGGCTCTTTAGTAAGCTCTCGAATTTTATCTTTAATATGGAGTTGCCAACCTTGATTGATATCATATTCAAGCATGATATCTTCATTGTTTGAATTGTTTTTAGATAAACTATCAAGCAAAATCACATGATCAAATTCCAAACCCTTAGATTTATGCACACTCATAATACTAATACCCATATTTTGTTCGCTTACTATTTTCAAAGTACAAGGCTCAAATAAAAGCTTTAAAAAATTTTCCTTAGTTTTAGCATATTCGATGAATTGCATTAAAGCGATATCATTTAAATCAAGTTTTAATTCTTTTATTAAAAAAAGTACATTTTCCATAGCATTTTTTGAAAAATCAAGGGCGATTTTTCTGGGCTCAAAACCTAAAAGTTCTTTTAAAAATACCAAGTAAAACTCATCGCCAAAAATACAATATTTAGCATATTCTAAAACAAGTCTTACGCTTGCTTTATTTTCAAGCAAAACATTACTTTGAGTAAATGCGGGAATTTTTTGCTCTCTTAAAAAATCCAAAACCATATCTGCATCGCTATTTTTCCAACACAAAATACAAATATCATCATAAGAAATATTTTTAGATCTTAAAAAATTAATTTGCTCAAATAAAGTTTCTAAAGTCTTTTCCTTGATTTCTTGGGCTTGGTTTTTAACCTTTTGTTCTTTAGATTCCACAATACGCACAAAACCGCCTTTTTTACTTTCTAAGGCAAATTGCTCTTTATAATCTTTGATTTTTTCTTTAAAAGTTTCATTAACAAAATCAACCAAAAGCTCTTTAGAACGATAATTAGTATTTAAACTATCACTTTTAATTTGATCAAATTCTTGTTTTAACAAATCAAATAATTCTTTTTTTCCTTTACGAAAGCGATAAATACTTTGTTTTTTATCTCCTACATAAAAAAAAGTGCGATTTTTCTTAACCCCTTCTCCTGAAACAAGCTCAGCGATCAAAGGGCGTAAAATTTGATATTGGATCACGCTTGTATCTTGAAATTCATCAATAAGCAAATGCGAAATAAAACCATCTAAACGAAAATAAATCATATCCTTAAATTCACTGGTTATTAACTCATAAACTTTTTTACTCACATCTTGGAAATTTAAGGTATTTTTATCTTTATGAAATATATTTTTAGCTTCACTATAATGATTTAAAAGATTCATTAAATTAGCAATTTTATAATTTTCAAGCTCTATGGCATAGGTATTTAAAGCATTTATAAGCTCCATTCTTTTTGCACTAAAATGCAAGTTAGTACTTTCTAAATCTTGTAAATATTTTGTACTTTCAAATTTTGTCATAAAACTTGATTGCATAAACACGGATAAATCTAAAACTTCGCTTTTAAAATTGTCACACAAATTTTTATAATTTTTTACATGAGTAAGACCCAAACAATAACTTCTTAATTCACTATAAGCTTTATTGATATAAGCTTTAGATGGATTTAGAATTTTAGGACGATTTTGAAAATAAGCATTCTCATAAAATTTTTCAAGCTCGTTAAAAAAATTTTCTTTCTCATCAACTAAATTAATATAATAAGCCAAATCTTTTAATTCATCTTTTTTAAGAAGTTTTAAAAAAATCTCTCTTACATCAAGTCTCTCTTCACTCATTGTAAAATCACTACTTAAGCCCAAATTTAAAGCAAAAAAACGCAAAATTTTTCCGAAAAGAGCATCAAAAGTACTGATTTTTAACTCTGTTCTTAAAAATTCTTCTTTTTTAGCATCTCTTAAAGAAATAAGCTCTTCTTTATCTTTACCTAAAAGCTTGCAAAGTTCATTGCATTCACTGGTTTTATTTTCTTTTTCTAAATTTAAAAAAGTCTCAATAATTCTTTTTTGCATTTCATTAGCAGCTTTTTTAGTAAAAGTCAAAGCTAAAATTTCATTAATCCTAGCTCCTTTTAAAATAAGTGCTACAAAACGCACGCTCAAAGCAAAGGTTTTTCCACTTCCCGCACTCGCTTCTAATGCCAAAAAAGGCTCAAATTGACTCATTTTAATTCCTTTTTATAAATGAGTTTATAAGGACAGTACTCATCTTGTTCATTTTCAAACTCTATTTCTTCCTTGCTCATAAGAACTAAGTCTTTAAGTCTTTCTTTCAGCTCATCTAAACTTTTAGCTTTTTGGTGCAATATTTGCATACTATTTAAATCATAAAAACCCACGCTTGCATTTTCATCATATAAAGCTTGGTAAAAAGCAAGTTGATAAGAATTGCTTGGTACTTTTCCACTTTTATAATCAATGATCAAATTACCTTCTTTTGAACTATCGATACGATCTATAGTGCCCTTAAGTTTTATACTATCTACTCCAAGCTTTAAAATATTGTTTAACTCAAGCTCTGTATGTGCGACATAAAAGCCTTTTGAAAAATGCTCTTTTTCATTTTTAGCAAATTGTATAAATTTTAATTTAAATACTTCAAGATCAAGTTCACTGATATTGTATTTTTGATATTCTTTATTCAATAAATTTGCAAAAACTTTTATATCAAAATCATTATTTACATAATTTTTATAATAAATTTCAAGCATTTTATGGATGAAATTTCCTTGATTTTTCGCTTTACTTTCCTCGCTTAAAACCCTAGGTTCTGCTAAATTTAAAATATAACGATAATAATAAGTTCTTTTTTGATTTTCCAATAAATTAAAACGACTAAAAGAAAGCGGGAACTCGAAAGGATTATGCTTTAAAATAGGAGCTTTTATAGGAGTTAGATTAGGTTTTATGCCTTCATAGTCTAATTTTAAAGCATTAAGATAAGCTTTTTGATGGATATGGGTTTCATAAAAAAAGTCAAAATCAAGCTCATCTAAAAAACGTGATTTGCTTTTTTCTTCATTTTCCACAAAGCAAATACTTACTTCTAAAGCATTCTTCATCAAGCTTTCATAATAAAATCTTTGTAAATTTTCTCTTCTATCATAGCTAATCAATCCTGCTTTTTTACGCACTTCATTGTTTAAAAAAAGCTCATTAACACTTCTTTTAGGAATAAATTCTTCATTAAAATCAACCAAAATCACCCCATCAAAACAAAGCCCACGACTTTCTAAAAGTCCCATTACCGTAACCTTACCTCCACCTACATCACTAAGGGAAAGTTGCGAAATTTGCATGAAAAAAAGATGGATCAACTCTTTAAGAGTTAAAGACTGATTTTTCAATAAATCTTTAATAAAATAAAGTTCTTTTCGTATCAAATAAATAAGCTCTTGTTTTTCATTTTCTAAAAATAAAGCAAGTAATTTTTCAAAATATTCAAAATCACATTTCTCATCAAAATACTTTTTAAACTCTATAAAATCAAGCTTTAAAGAATGTAAAAGCGTATTATGATAATCAAAAATCATCTGCGTGTCTTCAAAATAATCCTCTTGATTTTTATAAACAAAAGAAGCACTACTAGCACTTTCATAAAGTGCTTGAAATTTTTGATAAAACAAACTTTCTTTAATACTAATCCCACTTGCAAAATTAAGCATATTGTCTTTATCAAAAAGTCTTAAAAACTCACAAAAACTTTCATCTGGAGTTATAACTACAATATTTTCAGGCTTTAAACCTTTGCGTACAAAATGTGAAATTTCATCCATAACAAAGGCGCATTGCAAAGCCCTTAATTCAAAAGATTTGAGTTTAATTTTTGAATTTTTTGTTTTAAAAATTTCTTCTTTTAAAATCTCTTGTTTTGAAAGATTGATTTCATAATGAGTGTTTATTTTTAAATCAAATGTTTTTAAAAAATCAAGTTTTAAAAGATATTCAAGATTAAATTTACTTGTTTTAAAACTTAAAACCACTTCTTTAATCTGAGAAATTTCACTTAATAAATTTTCTTCAAATTTACTCAAAAAACCTTGCAAATCATAAACTATAGCTTCATACTCATCTAAAAAATCTTTATTAAGAGTGTAATTTTTAGGCAAAGAAAGATCATCATAAAAAGAATTCTTTTCAAGCAAAGCAAGATAATTCTTATATATCTCATCTAAAATTTCCAAATGTTCATTATAGGTGGCATAATAATCATTATTTTTAAGATCTTCTATGCTTTTTTTTTCTAAACTAAGTTCTTTGAAAAAAGAAAAAAGATATTCGTTATTTTTCAAAAAAGCAAAAAATTCTACCGAAATTCCTAGTTTTTTTTCTAAATCCTTGCTTTTTAGACAAGCTTCTTGCATTAAAAGTAAGCTTTCATAAGAACTTGCCTTATGAAAATTGCTCAAACAAACTTTATCTAAAAATTCACCTATATGAATAGCACTATCTAATAAAGCATTTTGCTGTTTTTTTTGATTATAATACTCTCTAATTTGTCTTGAAGAACTAAAAATTCTTAATTTCATTGAGCATTTAATTCGTAGCTAAAAAAACCCACTGTTTCTTGATTTGCATAAAACTTTAGCTTAAGCTCCCATCTACCTTTATCTAATTTAGGTAAAGCGATACTTAAAATTCCATTTTCAACTTGTCCTTCTAACTTTTGATCAAAATTTTTAGTGAATGGTCTTGTAAGAAGAGCTTGAACTTTTAAATCATCAGAATTTATATTTTGTAATGCAGAAATTTTAAAATTTGCAACATAAGAATTTTGATCCACTTCATAACTAGGAATTTTTCTTTTACCTATAAAAGTGATTTTATCATTTTGAAAATTTACTTTAAAAAATTTATCAAAATTTACTTGTTGTTTTTGTATTTGATTGTAATTATTTTCAACATTTTGATAAGAGTCAAAATAAAAATCATCCTCATACACAGGATGGTGACTTGCTATAAAAATCGTTACAATACAAGCAATAATTATAGCCAAAAGTGAAAGCAAAATACCATAAGGCCAAAAACTTTTTTTAGTTTCTAACATTTTTTTTCCTCTTTATTCTTCTTTGTGCATAGTATAACAATGCAAAGCAAATAAATCCATAGATAAGTATTCTTAAGATATTGATAGTATCACGATTTGCATTGCCTATAGAATGTTCTAATTGTAATCCCAAGGATTTTGCCACACGATCTACAATATCTGCATAACCATTAAGTATAGCAGCATTATAAATATCACCTTTATTTGTAGCTAATATCGGCAAAATAGATCCTGTTCCAGGATAAGGACTAAGCACAGCTTCTTTATCAATCAAAGCTAAAGCACCTTTTGAGCCCACTATATCAACTTTGTGAGAATTTTTCGACAAAAGAAGCAATATATAAGATTGAGGAAGTTCTTTTTGTTTATTTAATAAAGTTTCAATTTCAGTTTTATCACCAACCATAACACCGATAAAAATATTACTTTTTTGGTAAAGCTCTTTTCCTATAAGATTAATCTCATTACTTACTTTTTGACTTAAAATATTTTCATTAAAAAGTACAGCATCAAGAGCAAAAACCCTAGAAGGCAATAAAACAAAGAAGAAGATGGCTAAAAAAAAGCCATCTTGTAATATTTTTTTCATCCTATATGAAGATGATTTACGGTCAAAACCGACCAAGCGGTGATTGCAGCAGCAACAACTAAACCAATAACAATTAAATATTCCAAAGCCTTACTCATTGTGCTTCCTTTATACTTCTATGATCTTGTTCTTTTGAACCAAACATCTTTACACTTTGTACATCTTTAAGACTATATGGCTTTTGCATCACTTCTTGCTGAGCTTTAAGACCCCAAATAGTTAAAACTACTAAGATAGCAAGTAACAAAACCGTAGCAATTAACATACCTGTAACACCTGAAAGAGAAAACACGCATCTATTATTATTTTCCATCATTCACCCCTTGAAAGAGAAATTACATACTCGCCAACAGCTTCTTTTTGAATATCATTAAGTGTTGGAAAACTCGGCATTGTTCCTATAAAACCAGCCTTACCACTATGTAAAACATCTACTACAAAAGCTGCAGAACCGTATTTTGTAAGATCTGGAAACATTCCATCTTGACCTTTTCCATCTTCTCCATGGCATGCTGCACAAGTTGCATAAGCTTCTTTACCTTTTGCTACTAAATTTTCATTTGCAGTTTTCTTAATAGCTGAAAGATCTTTTGCTACATAAGCAGCAATAGCAGGGATATCTTCTTCTGCCACACCTAAATCAGCAGCACCAAGCATTTCTCCACCTGGAAAATTCATACCTTTTGAACCATGTTTAATTACATTGATTATACCTTCTTCGCTACCCCAAATATTTAAATTTTGAGCTTTACCATTGATACCATCGCCTGTAATTCCATGACAAGCTGAACACTGAACTAAAAAGATATTTTGACCCATCGCTATTTTATCTTCAGGAGATAAATTTTTAAATTTTTCTTCGAATTTTGTATTATGAGTTGCTACTTCTTCATTGTATTGACCTATACTTGAAAAAGAATTTAAAGGATATCCCCATAGAAAATACCAAATAGCCCAAACAATAGTCAGGAAAAATACCACAGCCCAACCAGTAGGAACAGCATTTTTATACTCTCCTATTCCATCCCAACTATGTTCACTAAGCTCTGACTCGCCTTTTTTTTCTTTCATTTGCTTAAACATTCTACCCACAATAACTAGTGTGATTAAAATGATAAGAATAGCTCCAATTAAAGATAAGAGATTAACATTATCTTCTAAATTTAACCATTGCATTAAGCACTCCTTTTACTTTCTAATACACTATCATCAATATCATCTTCTAAGGCAAGATTTGCATAATTTTCATAATTTCTCTCGCCCTTTTTTTCTGTTCTATATAAATGATACCAATACGCATATAATACTATTGACAAAAACATCACGAGTACAAAAAAACCATAACCTTGGAAAATCTCCCACTCATGTTTTTGAACTGTTGCTAAATCAAATGTGATTAAATTTTTAATCACATCAAAAACTATTGATAAATGTTCCATCATCTTACTTTAAGCTATTTAAATAAGCGATCAAAGCAACTATTTCTTTGATTTCACCTTTAGCAAAAGCATCTTTTACTTCTTGATTTTTCATTTGATCAACTATAGCCTGAGCTTCAGCTTTTACTTCAGCTTGCGCATCTTCCCAAGAACCAAGTTTTGTTCCATTTTCTGTATCATAAGGAACATTGAAAACTTTTTTCACAGTTAAAGCCTCAGCATAAGCAGTTTCAATATCTGCATTATTTTTAAACATATGCTTATATGAAGGCATAATAGAATCTGGAACAACAGAAGTAGGATCCCACATATGATTTTCATGCCAATCAGCTGTTCTATAATTTCCTACACGAGCAAGATCAGGTCCTGTTCTTTTTGAGCCCCAAAGAAAAGGTCTATCATAAGCAAATTCACCACTTACAGAATACATACCATAACGATCTGTTTCTGATTTAAATGGACGAATAAGCTGTGAATGACAAGCATTACAACTATCTTTAATATATACTGCACGCCCTGCAAGTTGTAAAACCGTATAAGGTTTTTTACCTTCAATTGGTCTTGCATTTTCTGCAAAATTTGGTAAAACTTCAACTATACCTGCATAAGCAATCACTACAAAAACAGCTACAGCAAAAAAGAATGGATTTTTTTCTAACCAACTAAACATATTTTCTCCTTTTTATGCTGCCATAGGCGAAGCGCTTTTTGGTTCTTTATCAAGCACTCTTCCACAAGCAATTGTTTTGTAAATATTATAAGTAAACATAAAGAAACCGATAAGATACAACAATCCACCAATCGCTCTAATCCAATAATAAGGAACAATAGCCACAACAGTATCAATAAAGCTATAAAGCAAGTTACCATACTCATCTGTCGCTCTCCACATCATACCTTGAGTAATACCCGCAATCCACATTGAAGCAAAATAAAGAACTATGCCTGTGGTTTGGATCCAAAATTGAGCTTCCATTAAAGATTTGCTATAAAGCTCTCTTTTGAAAACTCTAGGAGTCATATGATAAAGCGCAGCCATAGTCATAAATCCTACCCAACCTAATGTTCCATCATGAACATGTCCTGGAATCCAATCTGTAAAGTGTGCTAAAGCATTAACAGATTTAATTGAAAGAATTGGCCCTTCAAGTGTTGAGAACATATAGAAAGTTGATGCCAAAATCATAAATTTAATCAACGGACTCTCGCGAAGCTGACTCCACTCACCTTTCATAGTAAGCAAGATATTAATCGCTGAACCCCAAGAAGGTAAAATCAATACTACAGAGAAAACCGAACCCATAGTTTGCATCCAATCAGGTACAGTTGAATAAATCAAATGGTGACCACCTGCCCAAAGATAAACAAACATTAAGCCCCAAAATGCAAATAAAGAGAGTTTATAAGAGAAAATCGGCTGACCACTTTCTTTTGGCAAGAAGTAATAAATTTGAGCAATAATACCCACAGTAAATACAAATGCCACAGCATTATGTCCATACCACCATTGTACTAAAGCATCATTTGTTCCTGCATACATTGATACACTATGCCACCATTTACCCATTCCAGTAACAAAATAAGTTGGTACTTCCATGTTGTTAAAAAGATAAAGCATAGCTATACCTAAAAATGTAGCTATATAATACCATAGAGAAATATAAAGGGTTTTTTCACGGCGAATTCCAATAAGTCCAAAAATACTTACACCCCATAAAACCCAAACAAGAACAACAAGAATATCTAAAGGCCACTCAAGCTCTGCATATTCTTTAGATGTAGTCACACCCATAAACAAAGATATAACAGCTAAAACCATAGTAAGCATATAAAGCCAAAAATGAAGCTTACCAACAGCCATTAAAAATCTTGACTCAGCCATACTCACTTTAAGAACACGCTGACCTATATAATACCAAGTTGCCCAAATCCCTGAAAGCATAAAACCAAAAATCACACCTGAAGTATGAAGTGGTCTAAGTCTTGAAAAAGTGGCATATTCTCCTGCTAAATAATTTAAATTAGGATATGCCATTTGAAAAGCTATAAGAGTTCCTATAGCCATACCAACAATGCCGAACAATATGGTCGCAAACATAAAATATCTTGCAACCGTATAGTCGTAATTTAATACATTACCTGGATGCATCGACTTTCTCCTTAAAATTTTTGATAACAAGAGAATATTATAGAATATTAATTATACATTTTTTCTTAAAAATGATAATTTTGTTAATCATTTGTTATGCTTTATATTTTAAGGCTAAACCAGTCTTATTTATTGATATTTATCTTATAACCTAAACTTGGCACATTTTTTATAAAATCTTCACCCACTTTATCTCTTACTCTTTTTATAAATGTTCGAACAGCAGTATCGCTCACATGCTCACCTATCCAAACATTTTTCTTAATATCTTCATGCAAAACCAAAACCCCAGGTTGTTTTAAAAGCAAAGAAATAAAAGCCAATTCTTTTTTAGTTAAAACAATCTCTTTACCATTATGAATCAAAGTTCGTTTAGTTTTGTTAAATTGATATTCTTCGGAAATTTTTACAAGCATGTTTGCTTCAATTTTTTCACCTACTAAACAATCTAAGACTTTGAATAATTCTTCTATATCAACAGGTTTAATTAAATATTTATCTATACCGATATCAATGGAACGCAAAAGTCTCTCTTTCTCTGAATACGCACTAAGAACAACAATTGGGACATCATCTGAAATTTCTTTAATCTCTCTTGCCATATCCAGTCCATCCATAATAGGCATAGCAATATCTGTGATAACTAAATCCGGTTTAAATTTTTTAAATTTTTTAAGCCCTTCATCTCCATTTTGAGCTCCGATTACTTTACTAAAGCGTTCGCTTAATACATTAATCAATGATTCTCTAGTCTTAATTTCATCTTCAACTACTAATATTATCAATTCTTTACATTCTTGTGACATTTTTACTCTACCCTCTCTTTTAGCTTTAAAAATACTTCAAAACAAGCCCCATCTTTTCCATTCTTAACTTTTATTTTTCCTTGGAAACTTTCGATAATTTGTCTACTTATATAAAGTCCTACTCCTATACCCTGACTAGGATGTTTTGTTGTAAAATAAGGTTGAAAAATTTTATCTAAGTTTTCTTTATCAATCCCACCAGCATTATCTTTTATTGTAATTTTCAGATAATTTTTTCCAAATTTTGAAAAAGTTATTGTTATGATTTTTCTTTTTTTGTTTTTAAATGCTTCTATTGAATTTAAAATCAAGTTAAGAAAAACTCTTATTAAACCATTCTCATATGCCAAAACTTCATAATCACTTTTCGAAACAATATTGATATTTACATGATTTTTTTCTATAGTTTCAAAAGCAATTTCTAAGGCTTTATTTAAAGTCTCTTTTATAAATACACACTGCTCTACTCCTTTGTTAAACAAAGTTCTAAACACATCAATTGTTTCTGACATATTTTTAATCATATCTTTTGATTGTGAATAAATCTCAGCAAATCCTTTTTCATCTTTAAGATTTTGTTTCATTTGAAACATAGCAATACCAAGCTCATTTAACGGTTGCCTCCATTGATGAGCTATATCACTAATCATTTGCTCTAATGAAGATTTCAAAATCTCTTCATAGACTATTTTAATATCTTTTTCATTTTTTTCCAAGGCAATTTGCATTTTTTTCTCAAATTTTTTACCTAACTGTATAAATTCCTGTTGGTGATTTTTAACTGTATTTTCAAGATTAATACTTAATTCTCTTAATTTAGCGTGATTTAGAGCAAGCTCTTCATTAAGCTTAAAAGAATTACTAACATCATGAGAGAATGCTACTATTTCTATTAATTCATTATTTTTATCCAATATGGGGATTAATAAAGTTTCAAGATAGAAAGTTTTGCCTAATTTATCAATATTTTTAAAAATAACTTGATAAGGTTTTTTATATGAAAGTTTTTTTAAAAGTTCTTCAATATAACATTCCTCAACATCTGGATGTTTAAATATTGAATGTTTTTTTCCTATAAGCTCTTTTTTACTATATCCACTTATTTGACAAAGCTTATCACTGACAAAAATTAAATTTCCTTGAACATCAGCTCTTGAAAAAATTGTATTTTTTTCAAGAGCTTTAAAAAACTGATCTTTAAAAAAATCTTTCATTGAAAAGCCTTAAAACCTATATAGGCAAGATTCATACCGTAACAAACAATAACGCCATACGATAAATAATTAAACAAATTTTTCAAAAAATCACTAAAAAACTGTGAAATTTTAGAAAAAAATAACATCGCAGGTAAAGTTGATATCCCAAAAATCATCATTACCAAAATACCTTCAAAAATATTTTGCTTACTCATTGCATTGGCTATAAAAAAATACACCAATCCACAAGGAACAAAACCATTGGAAAATCCTAAAAATATGGCTGATTTTAATCCTTTAAAATTTTTAGATTTTTTAATAATTTTCTTTACAAAACTATCAAAAAAAACATTATTTTCAATAAAAGATAACATATTGCCTCTAAAAATAAGAGCAAAACCCAAAATCATCATAAATATACCAAGAATAAAAAATGACAAACTTTGAACCTTAGCATTGATTGCTAAGATATTCCCAAAAGTTCCAAAAATTATCCCTAAAGCAATATAAGCAAAAATTCTAAACAAATGATAAATAAAAGTTAATAAAAATAAATTATTGCTTTTTGAATTCAAATTTATAAAAAGTAAATTAAAACCACCACACATAGAATAGCAGTGTCCAAAACTAGATAAAAAAGCAACACTGATAATAGCTAAAAAATCTATACTCACATCAAATTCATAAATTCTTTAAAAATATACTTGCTTTCATGAGGACCTGAAGAACTTTCTGGGTGATGTTGCACTGAAATAATAGGATAGTCTTTATATCTTACTCCTTCAACATTGTCGCCAAATAAATTTCTATGAGTGATATGAGCCACTTGAGCTAATTCTTCTGGAACATTATAATTATGATTTTGTGCGGTAATTTCTACCGTTTTTGTATCAAGATTGATCACAGGATGATTTGCTCCATGTTGTCCAAATTTCATTTTATAAGTTTCATATCCAAAAGCATTACTTAAAAGCTGGTGACCTAAGCAAATTCCAAGCATGGGAATTTTAGCTTCTGCAAGTTTTTTAATCTCTGCAATCTCTTGTTTTAAAATCCTTGGCTCACCTGGACCATTAGAAAGAAATACGCCTTGGATTTCACCTTTTTTATACAGAGTAATCAACTCATCTGCTTTAACATTATATGGATAAACTTCTACTTCAAAACCTACTTCTACAAGTTCATTTAGGATATTTGTTTTAACACCATAGTCTATAACAGCAACTTTTTTCTCACTTCTTTTAGCATTATTAAATTTTTGAAAACTAGCGTTCCAAACACCTTGTTTATGAGAATAATTTTTCTTAGTGCTAACTTCTTTTACAAAATTTACTTCATCAATTTTTGCTGATTTTTCTAAGGCGATTTTTAAATCTTCTTTATTTGAAATTTCAGTTGAAATTATAGCTCTTAAATTGCCATTATTTCTTATCATTTTTACTAGATATCTCGTATCAAGTTCATAAATTCCTATTTTTCCATGCTTTTCAAGATAATCTTGCAGACTTTCTTTAGCACGAAAATTTGAAAAACTAGAACTTAATTCACGCATTAAAACGCCACTTGCAAAAATTTCCTTACTTTCATTATCATTTTCATTGGTTCCCACTATACCAATTTCTGGCATGGAAAATACGATAAATTGCCCTGCATAAGAAGGATCTGAAATAATTTCTTGATACCCTGTTAAAGAAGTGTTAAACACAAGCTCTCCAAAAAAAGTACCGCTCTTTCCAAAAGCCTTAGCACTTAAAAAAATATCATTTTCTAAATAAATATAAGCCTTCATTAAAACATACCTTTTTTTCTAAGCTCTTCTTGATAGAGTTTTTCAAAGATAAGATCGTATTCTTCACTACCTGGAATAGGTTTTGTTTTATAATTGCTAATTTTCTCATAAACCTCATCTTCAAGTTTTTCATAAATTTTAAGATAAGACTCTATGCTTGAAAAGATTAAATTTTTAACTCTATTTTCACTCACTATAAAATTAATATAATCATTCTCTACAAGTTCTTCCAAAATTTGATGCGCTAGATGATTATGTCTATCTTCAGAATCTAAAATCACATTAAATTCAGGAGCTAACTTTTTCTTCACAAGCCAAAACATATTTTTACGATCTACTTGCATAAGCTCCATTTCATCTTCTTGTTGCTCTAAAAGCTCTTTTACTCTTTCATCTAATTTTCTTTCATTTAGAATATCTTTCTCTAAAACTTCTATTATACATACCTTAAGCTTTTCTAATTGATCTTTAATTTCTACAAAAGAAGAATTAGCTATATCTAACATCATTTTATTTGCGATATAAGGAATATGTGGTAATTTTATACGCATCTTGAAAACCTTTTATTTAATAATGTTTGAAATAATAGCTTATTTTTGGTAAAAGAATGTTAAAAATGAAAAATTTTCATTCTTTTAATCACCTAATTACTAGCATTATTATCTAAATTTTTCAAAAGCAAAGTAAGCTCGCTAGCTTTTTTTGGATCCATTTTAGATAAAACACCTGAAATTTTACGCGATTCCAAAGAAAGCATTATTTTACTTGCATCCTCTGCATCCATTTGACTTAAAACATCTGCAATGGCTGCATCTTTCATTTGGGAATAAATTTCTTTAACCCTACCTTGAGTTTTATCATTGATTGAATTTAAAATCTTTTGTTGTTCTTCTACAAGCCTTGCGTTTTCAAGCTTTAATTCTTCAATTTTTGCCAAAGTTGCATTAACCTCAGCCTCTTTTTTTTCTAAATTTTCAAGCCTTTCTTTTTGCAAAGCTTCAAAAGAGGCTTTATAAGCTTCTAAAGATTGTCTTGCTTCATCAAATTCTCTAGTTTGCAATTCAATTTGAGCTTTTCTAGCTTCAAAATACTGCTCACAATCTTGTTCAGCTCCAAAAACTACACTTGAAATAAAAACTAACAATATAAATTTTTTAATCATCTTTTTCCCCTTTGAAAAAACGACTGATTGCAATTTCATCTAAAAATTTTTCTTCAGCCTTCGCAAGTTCTTTTTGTTTTTGTTTAATTTCTTCAGTTTCCAAAGCCTTCATTTTTTCATAATCTAAATGCGCTTTTTGATATAAAAACTGATAATGGTTCATTTCTTTTTTAGAAAGTTCTACTTTCTCCTTAGCTCTTGCCAAAGCCTCGCGTCCTACTTGCGCCATACTTAAATTTGATCTTAACTCTGCTATAGATCCTGATTTTGGCAATACGCCTAAACTTTCACACTCTTGGCGTGAAAGTTCATAAGCTTTTTCATGTTCAAGCTGTCTTTGTTTGGCTTGATTAAGATTTGATTCTGCTTTATCAAGTTGTTGTTTTCTTACTTTTACAACAGAATTATATTTACTTTTCATAAGATGATAGTATCATCTCTTTCAGGGCTAGTGGAAATATACTTTACTTTAACCCCTGCAAGCTCTTCAAGTCTTGCTATATATTTTTTAGCATTTTCTGGCAATAAATCATAATCTTTTATACCAAAAACTTTATCCCAACCATCCATTTCTTCATAAATAGGTTGAACATTTTCTAAATCACTTGGTATATAGTCGATTTCCATACCCTTATATTCATAAGCACGACAAATTTTTATCTTTTCAAAACCATCTAAAACATCAAGCTTCATCAAAGATAAAGCATCAAGACCATTAAGCCTTGCTGTATATCTTACAGCAACCGCATCAAACCATCCACAGCGTCTTTTACGTCCCGTGCTTACGCCAATTTCTTTTCCAATTTGCGCAATTTTTTCTCCATCTTCGCCCTTATCCTCAGTAGGAAAAGCTCCATTTCCCACACGCGTTGCATAAGCTTTTACAATACCTATAATATTTCCCGCTTCTTTAGGATTTAACCCAAGTCCTGTTAAAGCGCCTGCTGAAATAGTACTTGAACTTGTAACATAAGGATAAGTTCCATGATCAATATCAAGCATAGAACCCTGAGCTCCTTCTAAAAGCACTCTTTTATCTTCATCTAAAGCCTTCCAAAGCATTCTTGTAGTATCTGTAATATAAGGAGTTAAAATTTCATTAAAGCGTTTTAAATCAGCAAGCAATTCTTCAGCACTTGGAATTTCAATTTCAAGCATTTCAAAAAAAGTTTTATTAGCTTCAAAATCTTTCATCAAAGCCTTACAAAGTCTTTGTGGTTCTAAAAGCTCACCAACTCTATGTCCTGTACGATTAATCTTATCTGCATAAGAAGGTCCTATACCCTTACCTGTTGTTCCTATGGCATTTTTGCCTTTGAGTTTTTCTTTTGCAATGTCTATTAAAGAATGATGTTTTAAATTTAAATGAGCTCTATCACTGATATATAATCTACCTTTTAAATTTTCAAATTGAGCCATTTCAGCAATCAATACTTCAGGAGAAACCACAACTCCATTTCCGATAATATTAATACATCTTGGATGCAAAACTCCACTTGGCATAAGATGAAGCGCATATCTTACACCATTTACCCAAATCGTATGTCCTGCATTGTGTCCACCTGCACTTCTGCAAACAAAATCATAATTTTCACATAATTTATCAACTACCTTACCTTTTCCTTCATCGCCCCATTGAATGCCGACAATAATATCTGCTTTGCTCATAAAAATTTCCTTGATTTTACTTAATATTGGCGAGAAGATGAGAGAATCGAACTCCCCAAAGAATAGTCAACTATCCTTTCATCTGATTTGAAGTCAGTGGCGATCACCAGATACGCTAATCTTCCAAAGTGATAATTATAGCGATTTTTAATGAAAAACAAAATAAATTTATCAATATTCTTTTTGACTTCATATTAAATTTAAGCTATAATCTCACTCTTTTTTTAGCATCAAGTTTTGATGATTACATTTTTAGGATCTTTCTTTGAATTCTTTTAAACAAAAATATTTAATCAATTTTTGGGACAATTCCCGTTCTATGATTGCACTTGGAATTTTAAGTGCAGTGTATTTTGGGATTTTTGGTGGCGTTTGGGCTGTTACTGGAGAAATGACGCGTTGGGGTGGTGAATTTTTAGAACTTTTAGGTATGAATTTAGATGGGTATTCTTATTACCAAAAGCAAAATTTAAATGGAACCCCTTTAACAAGAACTGATGGTATTATGCTCATAGGTATGTTTATAGGTTGTTTAGTAGCCGCACTTTTAGCTAACAAAGTCAAATTTCGTCTACCTGCTAGCAATATAAGAATTTTTCAAGCAATAGTAGGTGGAATTCTTTCAGGATATGGAGCAAGACTTGCATTTGGATGCAATTTAGCTAATTTTTTTACAGGTTTACCTTATTTTTCTTTACACACTTGGCTTTTTACTGTTTTTATGGTTTTAGGAATTTATCTAGGAGTGAAAATTTGCAACACTTCCTTTTTTAAACCTAAAGCTAAATTAGAACGGGTAAATAAAGAAAACTTGCCGCTAAACAAGCAAAGTTTGCGTACAAAACTATATTTTAACTTAGGCATATTGCTTTTCATAGCCTTTTTAGTTTGGGTGTTTTATCTTGTTTTTACAAATGGCAATATCAGCACACAAAACAAACAAAGTCTTCTAGCTTTAGCGCTGATTTTTGGTTTTGTTTTTGGTTTTGTTATTTCTAGAGGACAAATTTGTTTTACTTCTTGCTTTAGAGATTTGTTTTTATTTGGTAGAGATAATGCTATAAAAGGCGCATTAATTGGCATGATTATCGCTTCTTTAATCGCTTTTGCTTTTATCTTGCAAGGTCATACTAGCAAACTCATAGAACTTTCTCCTACTGTAGCTGTGGGAGCATTTTTGTTTGGTTTTGGCATAGTTTTTGCCGGAGGTTGCGAGTGTGGTTGGACTTATCGTGCCTTTGAAGGACAAAGTCATTTTATGATAGTAGGAATTGCAAATATAATAGGAACTATGATTTTAGCTTTAAGTTATGACTTTTTACCAAAAGCTTTTAAAGAAGGTATAAAAATCAATCTTTTAACTGAATTTGGCAATTTAAATGGATTTTTTATCAATCTTATTTTATTCATCTTAATGTTTGTTTTTGTAGTATTTTACAAAAAACACTTCTTTAAAAATCAACTTAAAGGATAAACAATGAAAATTACTTATAGTTTAAATTTACAAGGTGAGGCTTGTCCTTATCCTGCTATAGCAACACTTGATGTCTTACCTAAGCTTCAAAGCGGAGAAATTTTGGAAGTGCTTTGTGATTGCCCACAAAGCATCAATTCCATACCCCAAGATGCAAAAAACCGTGGGTTTAAAGTGCTTGAAATCGATCAAAGTGGACCCACACTAAGATTTTTAATCCAAAAGCCTTAAAAAAGGCTTTTGTTCTCAAAGCTCTTTTAACATCTTTTCATAAGCTGCCTTAGCTCCAGATCTTACATTTGTAAACAAACTTGCAATAATAATCACCACCGAAGCTGCTAAAAACCCTGGAACTATTTCATAAAGATCTGAATTTGCAAAATTCTTCCAAAGCACCACAGTAGCAGCTCCTGTTATCATACCTAAAATCGCTCCTACTCTTGTCATCCTACTCCAAAATAAAGAAAAAAGCATTACAGAACCAAAAGAAGCTCCAAATCCAGCCCATGCATAAGAAACTATACTCAAAACACTTGAGTTTTTATCAGTAGAAATCAAAAACGCTATTACAGCTACCAATAAAACACCTAATTTACCTAAATTTAATACAACATGACTTGGCGCATCTTCTCTAAAAATCTTTTTATAAAAATCTTCCGCTATAGTAGAACTTGAAACCAGCAATTGTGAACTTGCCGTACTCATAATAGCCGCTAAAATAGCACTGAGTAAAATACCTGCTATCCAAGGATTAAATAAAAGTTGCGACATCACAATGAAAATCTTTTCAGGATCTTGCAAACTTAATTCAAATTTATGCACATAAGCTATGCCCAAAATACCTATCATACAAGCACTTAAAAGACAAACCACCATCCAAGCAATACCTATAAAAGTGGCCATAGGAATATCTTTAGTAGAACGAATCGACATAAAACGCACTAAAATATGTGGTTGACCAAAATAACCCAAACCCCAAGCAAGTGCAGATATAATGCTTATAACCCCTACTCCTTCGCCCATAGATAAAGCTTGTGGCTTTATTTCTCTTACTATATTCATCGCTTCACCAAAGCCACCTAAATGATAAAGCATAACCAAAGGCACAATGATTAAAGCCATCATCATTAAAAGCCCTTGTATCATATCCGTCCAACAAACTGCCTTATATCCACCTAAAAAAGTATAAGCAACAATAATAATCGTTCCAGTAGTTAAAGCATAATCATATCTGATACCAAAAGTATTTTCAAAAAGTTTTGCTCCACTTACAAGCCCTGATGAAACATAAAAGGTAAAAAATATCAAAATTACCACCGCACATACGATGCGTAGTATATGTTTATCATCATCAAAACGAGTTTCAAAATAATCAGGAATAGTCAAAGAATTTGCAATCACGCTGGTATAAATTCTAAGTCTTTTTGCCACAAAAATCCAATTTAAACTAGCTCCTATAGTAAGCCCAATCGCAATATAAGAATCTATAAAGCCACTTACATATAAAGCTCCTGGTAATCCCATTAAAAGCCAACCACTCATATCAGAAGCCCCTGCGCTAAGCGCAGATATCACAGGCCCCATAGTACGCCCGCCTAAAAAATAATCTTCTGAATTTTTATTTTGCTTATAAAAATAAAAACCTATATAAAGCATCAATAAGGCATAAACTACAAACATCACTGCTATTGGGGTATTAATTTGAACTACTTCCATCAATCTCTCCTTGATCATTAAGATATTGCTCTAATGCCTAAATTTCCATAGCGATGAAAAGATATACTTAAAGCTTTTTCATTAAAATAATTTAAAAGTTCAAAACGACCATTTAACAATGGCTTTTCTCTTATGATGATTTTAGCAAGCTTTGCAGCCTCTTTATAAATCTCATCATTTACATCTGGCTTTGCCAAATAACGCACTCTTTCATATTCTTTAATACTCTTGATAAAATTTTCTTTATTTTCTTTTAAAAATAATACTTTTGCTCCTATACTTTGAACAATTTGCTCTATCATACTAATATCTTGTTCATCATAACTGATACTTAGATCAATACTTGCAATATTTGCACCTAAAACCACCCCTAAAACATCTTTTAAGCTTTCATTTCCACAAAGTCTTAAAACCATATTCTTTATTTTAGTATAAGAAAAAAGATTATCTTCTCCACGAATATTGACATAATCTTTTGAAACACTAAACTCATTTTTATAATGATAAGCATAAGATTGAGACATTTTAATTAAATCGTTCATAAAATCTTGTGCTTCTTTTAAATCTATTTGTGCTAATTTTTTTGAAAATTTATCTTCAATTAAATGATCATCAAAATCTTCTTGCTTAATCTCTAAAAATTGAGTAATATAATTATAAATTCCCACTTTTCTACCCAAACCTATGGCAGATTTTTTAATCCCACCAAAAGGTTGACGCAGAACTATAGCCCCTGTGGTTGGTTTATTGATATAAATATTTCCTGCTTCTATATGAGTGTGAAAATACTCCCATTCTCTTTCATCTAAGCTTTCAAAACCTGCAGTTAAACCATAACCTGTGGAATTTACTATATCAATAGCTTCTTTTAAGTCTTTAGCTTTCATTACACTTAAAATCGGTACAAAAAGTTCATTCATATGAGTAAAATCACCCTTTTTAGTGCCATATTTTATGCCTGGTGTCATCAAATAAGGATTATTCTCTAAAAACTTAGGTTTTAATGCCCATTCTTCATAAGGTTGTAATTCATCTAAGGCCTTTTGAACTTTAGAACTTGGCTTATCAGCTAAAGTACCCAATTTATTTTTAAATTCAAAAGGATTGCCCACTGCCATAGAACTTGCAGCATCTACTAAAGTCTTTTTAAATTCTTCATCATGATAAACCTCTTCTTCTAAGACTAGCAAAGAAGTAGCCGAACATTTTTGACCGCTATTGCTAAAAGCAGAATGAATGATATTTTTAATCGCACTATCACGATCAGCAAATTTAGAAACTATAGTCGCATTCTTTCCGCCCGTTTCAGCACTTAAAAGCAAGGTTGGATTAGCTTTTAACATAGCATAAGCAGTATCCTCTCCTCCTGTAAGAATTGAAAATTTAATCACTTCATCAACAAGTAAATATTTAGAAATATCACTTCCTTTTGAAGGTAAGAAAATCAAAGCGTCTTTTGGAATACCTGCATCCCAAAAACACTTACAAAGCATATAACCTGTTAGAGTTGAAAGTGAAGAAGGTTTGTAAATCACCACATTACCTGTAGCTAGGGGTGCAGCTATGGTGCCCACTGAAATCCCTATAGGAAAATTCCAAGGAGCTATGGTAACCCCTATACCTTTAGGCGTGAATTTAACTTTTGGATTTTGTTTTTTAAGCTCTTCTAAAGAGTGCGGATAAAATTCTATAAAATCAATAGCCTCACTTACTTCAGGATCGATCTCTAAAAAGGTTTTGCCCACCTCTAAAGCTGCCAAACCTATCAAATCTCCCCTTCTTTCTCTCATAAGTTTTGCACTTTTGGCTAAAATTTGATAAATTTCATCATGACTTTTTTGTGTAAATTTGGAATTTTTAGCTACTTCTAAAGCTTGTTTGATTTCTTTTTCTCCGGCTAAATAAGCCTTTCCTATCACTCTATCTTCAATCTTATCTTTAACTTCTAAAACATTTAAATTTTCTGCTTTAAAATCAAGCTCACCTATAACAGGATAAACATCATAATCTTTTAAATTTTCATATTTAGCTTTAATTTCTTTAGCCCATGCTCTATTTTGCGCTAAAATAAAATCCGTATCACTTTCGTTGCTAAATTTTTTACTTTCATAAGAACTTATGATATTTGATTCTTTATTTCTATCTTGCTTACGATGTGTAGTATTATCAAGAGTTTTTATGTCTTCTAAAGATTTTAAAAAAAGTTCTGTTTGTATATTCCAGTTTCTATCTCCTACTTTAAGATTGAAAAAATAACGCATAAAATTATCTTCGCTCGTATTTTCATCAAGGCGTCTTACAAGATAAGCAATGGCATTGTTAAAATGTGCTTCATCACAAACTGGGGCATAAAGGATTAAATCATGCATTTTAGATAATTCATAAGAACATTGCAAACTCATACCTTCAAGCATTTCAAAAGTAAAAGAATCTAAAGCACCCGCTTCACTTATACGTGTATAAGCATAAGCAATCTCAAAGATATTATGACTTGCAATTCCTATGTTGATGTATTTATAATTATCTCCTTCAAGAATAAAATCAAGCATTTTATTATAATTGCTATCAGTATCTATTTTTTTGTAAAAAGTAGGAAGCTCCCAGCCTTTTTGAGATGCAATAGTTTCTTCACTTTCCATATTAGCACCCTTAACAAAACGGATCTTAATAGGCTTCATACCTTTTAAAACCCTCTCTTTTGAAAAAGCAAAAAGTTTTTTAAGATACTCATAAGAATCAGGAATATAAGCTTGCAAAACAATCCCAGCTTTAATATCAAATTTAGCCACACTTTCCATAAAAGCTGCAACAGTAAGTTCTAAATCTCTAAATTCTTCCATATCCAGATTGATAAATTTAGATACACCTTGTTTTTTCTCTTCTTCTAAGGCTAAAGCATAAAGATAATCTAGTCTTTTTACTACCTCTTCTTTAGAATAATCAAAATCTATAATATTAATTTGTGAAAAAATCGTAGTAATTTTTATGGAAATATAAGTGATATAACTTGATTTTAAAGCCTCTTCATATTTTTGCATACGATATTTACTCTCAGCTTCACCTAAAACCTCTTCGCCGATTAAATTCACATTTAAGGTAATTTTATCTTGCTCTTTTCTTTTTTTAATATGCGGTTCTAAAACACTAGGGTTTGCATCTAGAACCATAGTTTTAGTATCTTCTCTTAAATGTTTGACAAAAAAAGGTACACTTAAATTAGGAGCAAATTTGCCAAAATTTAAAAAGCTAAAAAGTAGGAATTTTTCAAAAGTGCTAAAAAAATCCGCTATGCCATATTTACTCAAAGTATATTCTATAAGCTCAAAACTTGCATTTTTATCTTTACATCTAAAAGAACGATCTAAAAGTTCTATAAGCATAACTTTATTTTTGGGATTATTAAGAAGTTTTTGCATTTTAGCATGAAATTCTTTTTCAGAATTTGAAATATTGGCTTCTATTTGTCCTTGCAATTCTTCAGCTAAAGCTAAAGCTTTTTGTATCATTTCGTATCTCCTAAGATAAAATAAATTTTAATAAATAATATATAAATAAGATAAAAATAATATTTTAAATCATAGAAAATGTATAAAAAATGATAAAAAAAATTTTAATGGGTATATAAGTAACAAAAATTAAGAAATGATAATATCATTTTCTTGCTTATTTACAACCTTAGCAATAATTTTAGCTTGAATATTTTCATCTTCTAGTTTTTTTAAACATTCTAAGGATTCTTTTTCACTTATAGAAATTAAAAGTCCTCCTGAAGTTTGCGGATCACAAAGTAATAATTTTTCTTCATTTAAATCAGGGATAAGTTCTTTTATAAATTCTAAATTTTTATAAGCTCCAGCAGGAATTAAACCCATATTAAAATACTCTTTTACTCCATCTAAAAAAGGAAGTTCACTTTCAAAAATTTCAAAAGAAATATTTTTATTTAGCATTTCTTTTAAATGTCCTAAAAGTCCAAAACCTGTGACATCACTCATGGCACTTGGATGAAATTTAAGAGCAATTTGACTGGCTTTATAATTTAACTCCATCATACTTTTAAGCATTATATCTAAATGTTTTTGATTTAACATTTGTGCCTTTAAAGCTGTACTTAAAATTCCTGTTCCTAAAGGCTTGGTTAAAATGATGCAATCTCCGATTTTAGAAGTATTATTAGCAATAAATTTACTAGGATGTACTTTTCCTGTAACACTAAGTCCAAAAAAAAGCTCAGTGCTTTCTATAGTATGGCCACCCACAACTAAAGCATTGCATTCTTGAACCTTATCATTTGCACCTTCTAAAAGCTCTTTTAAGATATTTACATCATGATTACAAGTATCAAAACCTACTATATTTAAGGCATTAATTACCTCTGCACCCATAGCAAAAACATCGCTTAAAGCATTTGCTGCAGCAATAGCACCAAAATGATAAGCACTATCTACTATAGGAGTGATAAAATCAAGCGTTTGCACCAAAGCTAAATCGGGACTGATTTGATATACGCTTGCATCTTCATTATTTCCGATATCACTAAGTAAAGCAGGGGTTTTTTGCATAAAATTTAAAATTGTTTTAAGACCACCCGGGCTTAATTTCGCTGCTCAGCCTGCTGCTTTAACAAAATGGGTTAAATTTTGATTTTTATATTGCAGTATTTTTCCTTTACAAAGTAATAATTTTTGCTTTACCAAAAAGCTCGTTTAAAATTTCATATGCGTTACCTATATTTCCTATTTTAAGCTCTTTGCTTTTATTAAAAAATTCTAGACAAGCTCCACAACTTATGATCTCGATACCTAAATTTTCAAGTTCTTTCATAGCTAAATGTGCTTTATGATTTTCATCAACATTGATTAAAACACTTTCATTTACGCAAAGAATTTTACTTGGAGCATGATCTAAATTTTTTAAGGTACTTAAAAATCCTACAAGTAAATTTTGTCCCAATTCACCCTCACCCACTTTGTCAGTTTTTAAAAATAAAACATTATAATCGTGAATATTTACTTCACTAGAATTAAAATTATTTTTTTGTACTTTGATGCAAAACTCTTGTGCATTTTCATCTACAACAGGGTTTAAATTTAAAGAGTTAAGAAATTTTACAACATTATTTTTTGAAATAATAGAATTTAAAACAATTTCTAAAATTTCATTTTCCTGAAGTTTTTCAAGAGCGTTTTTTGTTTCAACTATAGGCTGAGGACAAGAAAGATTGCGACAATCAATTTTCATTATTTTTCCTTAATATTAGCTTTGGAAAATAATATTATTTTATTACTTGTTTTGTGTTTAAAAATTTTAAATAATTATAGAAAAAATTTAAAAGCTCAAAAATGAGCTTTTTTTAAAATCTTTTTTTATTCACATCTTCAAGAATTGCTGCAGCAATTTGATTGACTTCATTTGTTATATTATTGGTGACATTTGCAACTTCGACATTTTCCTTAGTTACAGTTTCAAGTTGCGCTATAGCATCGTTAATCTGTGTGATTCCTGCTGTTTGTTCTTTTACAGATTCTGCTACTTCATTTACGCTTTGAACAAGTATATTAATATTTGCCTCGATTTCAGATAAGGATTTTCCCGTTCTTTCCGCAAGCTGTCTTACCTCATCTGCAACAACTGCAAAACCACGCCCATGTTCTCCAGCACGTGCAGCTTCAATAGCTGCATTTAAAGCAAGAAGATTCGTTTGCTCAGCGATATCTTTAATCACATTGACAATATTTTTTATATCATCAGCTTGCGAAGCAACCTCAACTGTTTTTCCACTTACATTTTGCATAGAAGAATTAATCTCCTCTACAGCTGCAGCCGATTGTTCTAAAGAACTCGCTTGTGCATTAGAGCCATCAGCAAGTTTTTGCATAGAATTTTTTAACTCTTCTGACTGATTGGCTAAATCTTTAGCAAAATTGGAAGAAGCTACAAGCATCTTTTTAATTTCTTTACCTAAAATATTAGTTGTAATCTCAACTTCGCCTTTAGCATCAAATACTTCTGTGCTAAAATCAAGCGCTTTATAACTATCAAAAACTCTATTAATTTCATTCATATTAGAACCAATTTTACTTTGCAAAACATCAAGCATTCTATTAAGAACATTTTTAAGTTCTACTAATTGAGGATTTATAGGATTTTTAGTAATTCTTGCAGTTAAATTACCTTTTTCGATTTCTCTAGCAGTTTGCACTGATTCATCTACAGCATTTTGATCTTGTTCTAAAGATATTTGAATCTTTTCAATATTTTCATTTATGATTCTACCCATTGCCCCTAATTCATCATTAGCTCGAATTTTAATTAATTTGAGCTCAATTTTTTCATGATTTAAGAAACGGAAAAAAGATTCTAAAGAATTAAGAATAATTGGTAATCTTGTTGCAACAATTTTTCTTACACAATAATAAACCACTCCTAAAACAACAAAAATAAAAATCAAAGATGCACTGATAATAATTAATTGTAATTTTTTCAAAGGTTCAAAAACTGAATATTTAGGGGCTGTTACCAAAACTGTCCAAGAACTATCTTGCACTTTAAAACTATTAATCGCGGCATAAGAATCATCACCATCAAAAGCTATATAGTTAAAAACTCCATTTTTTCCTTCGCTCATAGCCTTATAAGTCTCTCGTGCACCTTTATTAGGATTGATATCTTTTAAATTTTTTAAAACCAAATTTTTATTAGGGTGAATCGCGACAAATCCATCTGAATTTAAAAGAACTCTTAATTCTCCATCATATTTTTGACTCTTAGGATCTAAAAGATAAGTAGCAATAGCCGAAAAATCCAAAGTCATACCGATAACACCTACAACTTGATTCTTTCGGTCAAATATAGGCATAGCAATATTTACAGCATCAAAATCTTGACCTTCTAAATTCATCCTAATAGGACGTCCTATATATACTTTATTTTCCCCATATTTTGCTTTTTTTAATATATCTTGCACAACTTGTAAATTAGCTATTTCATCACTAGCTTGTATTGCTTTTATCCCGCCTTTGCTATCTTTTTCTTCATCAACATAAAGCATAACAAATTTTCCACTTTGAGTATTGAAAAATTTACTCTCCTCTTTAAAATATTCTGGCGGATCGATAAGATACAAATAAGTAAAATTAGAATAAGCACTATTATCAAAAGTATTGGTTATAATATTTGTTATACTATCTATATCTAAATTTTCTTTTGAACTTGATCTAAACATTTCTGTTAAAGTACCTGAAATACTTTTATTTAAAGCAATCATTTCCCCAAAAATTCCTTGAGTTTGGGTAGCATATTCTTTCGTGATAGAAGCTAGAATATCTTCTGTATTTTTGGTAATATTTTGACTTACTTGTTTTGTGATTAATGAGATTAAAATAATAAGCCCAATAACAACAACAGTTGCTACAGAAAAAATAAGTTTTAAACCTATATTTAAAGATTTAAACATCTTATAACTCCTAAAAATAAAATTTTGGATTTTATATTTTAACATATTTTTTAAAAAAATACTATTAATTAATTATAAAAATATTATGTATTAGTATTTTTTGTGAAAGATTTATTTTTTTCCTTTTAAAAACAATTCTTTAAAGCGTTTATTAGCGTATTCTTCTATGTCTTTTTGCAAAATAGAGTAATTTTCCATTAATTCCAAAGCTCTAGGAGTAAGTTTTGTTCCTGATTCTTTAGAGCGTCCTTGTCGTGTGCTAACTAAGATTTCTTGAGAATTTTTTTGTAAGGTTTGTAAATGCATCCAAGCTTTTTTATAATTAATCCCCATAAGTTTAGAAGCATGCAATAAACTGCCTGTTTGTCCGATAAGCTCTAAAAGTTCTGTTTTTCCTCGTCCAAAAAGCAAATCTCCATCCGCATTTTCAATCCAAGTTTTTGTTCTTACTATAAATTGTTTTCCTTTTTTTTCTTTAAAACAACCAAGTTGACAATACTTTACATCAACCTTATAAGCTTTTAAAACTGAACGCATACTTTTAAGTCCACAACCTTCTTTAGCAATATCTCTTGCATCTTTACAAAAAATTCTACGCTTTTCATCTAAACTAGGTTCTATTTTTTTAAGCACTTCAATCTTTGCTTTTTCAAAATCTAAATGTCCAAATTGCCCCAACTCGCAATTATCAATTCTCATGTGATTTTCATCGGCTAATTGTCCGATTTTTTCTATATTTACATTAAATTTCTTTGCAATTTTAAAAGCCGTACCACAATCTAACTTTTCATTACTATTTAACAGTTCTCTCATATATGAGATGATTTCTTTTTCTTGATTTTTATCCATGAATTCTAAATTCTCCACTATAAATATTGATCTTATTTTCTCTAGCAAAACCACAAAGCGTTAAATCAAATTTTCTTGCTATCATAACTCCTAAACAAGTAGGAGCCGTGCGTGAAACAAGCACTGGAATTTTATGCATAACTGCTTTAGCTACCATTTCAGAACTTAGCCTTCCACTAACCATTAAAAAACATTGACTTAAATCAACCTCAGCTAAACGTGCTTTTCCTAAAGCTTTATCTATGGTATTATGTTGGGCTATATCTTCACCTATAAAAAAAGTTTTCTCATCTACAAAAAGCTTAGCCGTATGTACACAGCCTGTTTTCTCATAAAGCTCACATTGAGTATAAAAAGTACTCATTTGTTTTAAAATTTCATCTTTGCTAAATTTTGCATCAGAACTAATTTTACTCGCTTCAATAGCTTCTGGATCGATATTGGCAGTATGTGCTCTACCACAACCACTTATAATTACACCTTCAGCATTAAGCTTTGCTAAATTTTCTTTATCAATCTTTGCTTTAATATGCACACTCATACCATCATCTTTTGTTTCTATGCTCTCAATATCGCTTACTTTCGCAATGATATTTTCACTCATTAAATATCCTATTGCTAATGCCTGTTCATCTACAGGAGTTGCCATTAAAGCACCTATTCTTTCATCATTAATAAAAATTTCAAGCTTAATTTCACGCACTAAAGTATCATCACATGTAAAAGAATCATTACCTTTATATTTTAAAATTTGAGTTGTAAATAACGGATCCATACCTTATCCTTTAAATATCTTTAAATAATATTATATCAAAAAAACATAAATAACAAATTTATATATGGAAAAATAGATTTTAGATTCAACTTATAAAATAAAATTCGTTCTATTTATTTCAAAAAAGCTTAAAACTACCGCTATGCAATAACATAGCGGTTAAAGATTAAATTTTCACATTAGGATCATAAGAAAAATTAGGTTCAATTTGCTTTTTATTGCTTAATTCTTTATACCAATAAGAATGCAAAATATAAACTTCTTCTTCTTCTTTATAACCACTAATCATAGAATGGATACTACCTTTGATTGCAAATACTGCCATATAAATATGCACACCAAAAAACACTGCACACACTATACCTAAAAAATTATGCACTATAGCTGAAATTCTTAAAAGTTCAATTTGAGTTAAACCAAAAAGACCTTGAATTGCCGTGGAATTAAAATCAAGAAAATACATAAATCCACCTGTAATTATCATCAAAAATCCACCAAAAACAGCAATATAATACCAAGATTTTTGACCAAAATTAAACTTACCTGCAGGTACAGGACGTTTTACTTTGCTTAAATAACCACCTACTATCATCATCCATCTGATATCATAACTTGCAGGAAGCATTCTTTTAATCCAGCATAAAAACATAGGGATTATAGAGATGATAAATAAAACCGTTGCAAAAGCGTGTAAATTTTTACAAACTCTTACAAAAAGTCCACCTCCAAAAGTCGCCCCAAACATCATCACAAAACCAGTTGGCACTAAAATCACCCAAGAAATTGCCGCGATAAAATGAAAAAGTCTTTCAAATAATGTAAAAGCATAAATTTTCTTTCCATCGTGTGAAAATTGTTTAGGTCCTATAACCATATAATGCAAAGCAAATGCAGACAACACGGCAATAACAGCAATTAAAGCTATAGTAGCTATATATTCACCTTGCAAAGTTGTCCAAAGTTTGCCAAAAGTTTCATAATTTGAGATATTTGTAATACGATGAAAATCCCAAATTTGAGTATCTTGTCCCATTCTCTCACTACCATAAGCAAATAAACTCACTACGCTTAATAAAAGCGTTGCAAATACTTTTCTCATAAGCGTTCCTTTCCTGTGTAAGCAATCTTCCATTCCAAACTTTCCGAAGGATTTGGAATGCCATAATTTCTATTCATAAGTCTATTATGATAAATCTCTTCTATTTTAGAACTTTCGCCTACTAAAAGTGCTTTTGTTGAACACATCGCAGCACATACAGGAACTTTACCTTCTGCAATACGATTTTGACCATAAAGTTCTCTTTCTTTTTCTGAATTTGTTGCTTCAGGGCCACCTGCACACATAGTACATTTATCCATAATGCCTTTATTTCCAAAAACACTATCTTTTGGAAATTGTGGTGCGCCAAAAGGACAAGCATAAAGACAATATCCGCAACCTATGCAAATTTCTTTATCATGCAAAACAATACCATCAGCACGGATATAAAAACAATCCACAGGACAAACGATAGAACAAGGAGCATCATCACAATGCATACAAGAAATAGAAGTTGAAACTTCTTTTCCTTGAATTCCTTCATTTAAAGTAATCACACGGCGACGGCGAATGTGAATAGGAAGCTCATGTGCTTCATCACAAGCTACCGCACAACCATTACAATCAATACAACGCTCATTATCACAAAAGAATTTCAAGCGTTCTTTTTCCAAATTTGCAAAATTTACCTTACTCATTTTCCATCCTTACTGATTCTACAAAGCCCACCTTTAGTCTCTGGAATCTGACACATAATATCATAACCATAATTTGTTACCGTATTAGCACTTTCTCCGCTTGCATAAGGCTTAGTTCCTTCTGGGAAGTTATGTGTTAAATCCACACCTTGCATTACCCCTGTAAAATGGAAAGGTAAGAAAATCATATCTTTTGCTACACCTGGATTAACCTTCACTCTTACATGAATTTTAGTACCCTCTGGAGAATGCACCCAAATCATATCTCCTGCTTTAATGTCTTGCTCTTTTGCTAATTCAGGATTGATCTCACAAAACATTTCAGGTGTTAAACGCGTTAGATACATAGATGCTCTATTTTCCATACCCGCACCATTTAAATTCACAAGTCTTGCAGTAACAAGATTAAGCGGGAATTCTTTAGAATAATCCTTAGCTTGTTGCACAGAAACAAATTTAGTATCCACGCGATAAAGTGCTTTTTGATCTTCAAAACTTGGATATTTTTGCACCAAATCGTTTCTTGGAGAATGTAAAGGCTCACGGTGGAGTGGAATTTTATCTTTAAAAGTCCAAACTACAGCTCTAGCTTTAGCATTTCCATAAGGAACTATGCCTTTTTCTATACATTTAGTTGCTATGATATTGCTATCATCATAAGACCAAGTTGATCCCATTTTTTCTTTTTCTTGAGCACTTAAAGTAATGCCTAAAACTTTTTCTATATTATCTTTAGTAATTTGTGGATAACCTGTATCAATAGGCGAATTTAAAGGTGCATTTTTAGCAAGTAAACTCTCTCCTTCATACTCAAGTCCAAAATTGTTTCTAAAGCCCATACCACCTTTTGCTACTTCAATGTCGGTATTATAAAGCACAGGAGAACCTGGGTGCTTATCACTCCAACAAGGCCAAGGAAGCCCGTAATACTCGCCAGCAACTTCGTCTTTTCCTTCTAAAGTTACCTCATCAAATTTATCCCAGTATAAAGTATGCTTTTTAAGCCTTTCAGGACTCCAACCATTAAGCCCTATACTTCTAACTGCTTTTGCAATTTCTCTTGTTGCATTTTCAGGCCAAACGATCTCACCTTTTTCATCGCGTAAAGTCTTGGTAAAGTTTTCATAAAAGCCTAATTTTTTAGCAAGCTCAAATAAAATTTCTTGATCTTCCATGCTTTCATAAAGTGGATCTACAACTTTAAATCTCCATTGTCCGCTACGATTTGTTGCTGTTACACTTCCGCTTGTTTCAAACTGTGTTGCTGCAGGTAAAAGATAAATTCCATCTTTTCTTTCTGCGATAATCCCTGCTTCATTTACAAAAGGATCAGCCAAAACTAAAAGCTCTAAAGCTTCTAAACCTTCTTTAACCTTAGCTTGTTGTGCGGTTGAAGTGATACCATTTCCCATAACTACTAAAGCTTTTAAAGGCGTTCCTGCATTATCGATAGCATCATTGCCATCTTTTCCATTTAAAGCTGCTGCCCACCATCTAGCAAGTGAAAGTCCGGTTTTATGCATCCAATCTTTACTTACAAAATTTCCTAAAAGCCACTCATAATCCACGCCCCAAATTTTGGCATAGTATCTCCAAGTCGCTTCATTTAAAGGATAATAACCAGGTAAATTTTCGCTTAAACAAGCCATATCCGAAGCACCTTGAACATTATCGTGTCCGCGTAAGATATTAACTCCGCCGCCAAATTTACCTATATTTCCAAGTACCATTTGTACAATAGGTGCTAAACGTGTATTTGAAGTTCCTACAGTATGTTGAGTTAAACCCATAGCCCAAATAAGCGTAGTTGGTTTGTTTTTAGCTACTTCATGAGTGATTTGCACCAAAAGTTCTTTAGAGATCCCTGTAACATTTTCTACTTCTTCAGCTGTCCATTTTGCTGCTTCTTCACGAATCTTATCGATTCCAAAAACTCTTTCATCGAGATATTTTGTATCTTCTAAACCTTCATCAAAGATAATTTTTAGCATTCCATACATGAAAGCAATGTCAGTTCCCGGACGAATTCTTGCATAAATATCTGCCTTAGCTGCACTTTTTGTAAATCTAGGATCTACAACAATAAGCTTTGCGCCTTTTTCTTTTGCTTTTAAGAAATGTCTAAAACCCACAGGGTGATTTACCGCTGGATTTGCCCCAATGATAATGATACATTTACTTCTTTGAATGTCTCCAAGATGGTTTGTCATAGCGCCATAACCAAATGTATTCGCCACACCGGCGACTGTTGCGCTGTGTCAAATTCTAGCTTGATGATCTACATTGTTCGTTCCAAAAAACGCTGCAAATTTACGCACATAATAAGCTTGTTCATTGCTCATTTTTGCAGAACCTAAAAACATAACACTTTCAGGATTTTCTTTACGATAAGCAGCTAGTTTTTCTCCAATCTCACTTAAAGCTTGCTCATAACTTATACGTTTCCATTCTCCATTTTCTTTTTTCATAGGATATTTTAAACGCACATGTGAACGCACCATATCGATCATATCAGATCCCTTGCAGCAATGTCCACCTGAACTCACAGGATGATCTTGAGCAATTTCTTGACGCACCCAAACACCATTTTGCACTTCTGCAATAATCCCACAGCCTACAGAACAGGCTGTACAAACTGTTTTTACTTTTTTACTACCTTCGTACGCTTCTTTAAGCTCATCAGCACTCGCTTCTCTTAAAGTTTCACTTCTAGCAAGCAACGGTGTTGCTAGGCTTGAAAGTGCTGCCATTTTAAGAAAAGAACGACGCGTAAGCTTGATATTTTCACCTACACTTGACATTACTCAGCCTTTATATAATAATTTTCCCAATTAGCACTTCTTTGAAAAAGCACTTCTTTTTTCTTACTTTTACCTTTAACTAAATCTTTTCTTTCTTCATCTTTAGCTAGAGCTAAAGTCGTACTACCAAGCACTCCAGCAGCCCCTAAGGCAAAAGCGGATTTTTTAAGAAATTCCCTGCGATTTTTCACGAGTCCTCCTTTGTTTATTTGCTTCTCTTCTTAAAAATTCTGAACGCGATAGATCGTTTTGCACTTTTTTAGAATTTATTTTTACAGGTTTTTCTACTTCAAAGCAAAGTCTTTCAAATTCCATAAAAGCCAATGCAATACTTGAAATTTCCTTGTATAAATTCGCATTTTTATTCATGAAAACATCACCTAAAAACTCATCGATGTTTTTATTGATCACTTTTTCAAAAAGTTCTTTGGCTAAATCATCTTCATTTTGCCTTAAAAATTCACTCATCAACAATAAACAAAATCCAACACTATCTTCACTTTCTTTAAAAAATTTTTCATTGCGTCTTATTTTACTTTTGACTAAAATTTGACGCACGCAAAGTAAAGGATTTGAATTTTCAAAACCTTCTTCTATGTAAGAAAAAGTCGTTGGGATGCTATTTTTAAGACTTAAAAAAAGCAAATCATATTCTTTAAAAAATACTTGTATAGAATTTTCATCATCTAAATGCTTAAGCAAGATATCGAAATTTGATTTTAAATTTTCATCAAATAAACATTCTTGCATTGTCTTTAAATACTCTTGTAATTTTGACAATCTTTCTTCAGAAAATGAAAAAACAAAAAGCTCTCCTAGACATTGATAATAAAGACTTCTAGCTAATCTTAATTTTTCCAAATCCATTAAAGCCTCCATGCATTCAAAATTTTCAAAAATAGCTTTAAATTTTGCTTGAATGAATATTATGCAAAATATACCTAATATTCATTTTAAAGCCGATTTTTAAATCGATTTATCTTAATACTATTTGATTTAAAAATCACTGAATTTCAATAAAATTCCACAAGGATTTAAAATCTTAAAAAATCATACCAAAGTATTAAAAATTAGATATTTAAGTTGATTTTATATTTGAAAAAATAAAATACTTTGCATAAAATTTATATCTTTGATTCTCTTCCGAGTAAAATTAACATTTTATGCAAATTATAAATAATACTAATTTCTTAAAGAATAATCCTTATAAGAAAATTCTCTTATCATTTGAAGTTCATTTTTTGCATTTAAAAGCATGAGATTTGGAAGTCTTATACCATTAAAAGTTGTGTTTTTCACAATGGTGTAATGAATTTGATCTAAAAAAACAATTTTATCGCCGATTTTAAGCTTTTTATCAAAAGCGTATTCTCCCATTACATCACCTGCTAAACAAGTATTTCCAGTAAGCAAATAGGAAAATTCGTTTTCTTTTAAGTCTGAAATTTTTTCATTTTCTCTTGTGGCTAAAATTCTAGCATTTAAAACTTCACTTGTATAAGGCATGATGATAGTATCTGGCATATGTGCTTCGCTTGAAGTATCTAAAATAGCAATTTGTTTTTCATTTTCTATGATATCTACTACACTAGCCACCAAATTTCCTGTTTGCCAACCCACCGCTTCACCTGGTTCAAGATAAACTTGCACACCGTATTTATCACTGAAATTTTTACACAAAGCAATAAGTTTTTCAACATCATAGCCTTTTTTAGTGATGTGATGTCCTCCTCCAAAATTCACCCATTTCATTTGCCCTATCCATTTACCAAATTTCTCTTCAAAGACCTTTAAAACAGCTTCTAAAGCGTCAGCACTTTCTTCACAAAGTGCGTGAAAATGAAGTCCTTCTATAGCATTTAAATCCACATTTTCAAAATCTTTAGCACGAATTCCAAGTCTTGAGTATCTTCCACAAGGATTGTAAAGTTCTTTTGGGGCTAGAGAAAATTCAACATTACAACGAAGACCTAAGGAATTTTTTTGTGTTTTGCTTTGAAATTTATGAAATTGAGCTAAAGAATTAAACACTATATGATGAGATAAACTGGCTATTTCACCTATTTCATCTTCTTTAAAAGCAGGTGAATAAGTATGAATTTCTTTATCCATGTATTCTTTAGCAAATTTTGCTTCCCAAAGTCCGCTACAAGTACAACCTTTTAGGTATTCTCCAACAATTTTCATCGCTCCTGAAAAAGCAAAACCTTTTAAAGCTAAAAGCACTTTAGCACCACTTTTTTCGCCAACACTTGCTAAAAGCTCGCAATTTTTTCTTAATTTATCTTCTTCTAAAATATAAGCTGGGGTTTGAATATTTTCATAAAACATTATTTTTCCTTGATTAAATTGCTAAAATCATAACAAAATTAAACCAAATTTTCAAAATAAATATTTACTAAAACTAAAAAAATAATGACTATAATACAAAAAATCAAGCAAAAGGAAAAACTAATGAATAGAAGAAATTTTTTAAAATTTAATACACTTACTCTAGCAAGTATGGGTGTAGCCTATGCAAATCCTATGCACGATATGCACTCCATGCATAAAAATCATTCTATAAATCATGACTTAGATACTTCTTTTATAAACTTTGCTCCAAAAAATTTAAAGCTTTTAGATCCAAAACAATTCCCCCAAGGAGAAATTTTAAAAGCCTTGCCTTTACTCAAAAATGAAAGTAAAGAAAAAAATATTTTTCGTGCTACCCTAGAAATCAAAGAAAATCATATAGAGCTTATCAAAGGTAAAAAAACCTTATTTTATACTTACAATGGTCTAGTACCTGCTCCAAAAATAGAAGTTTTTGAAGGAGATAAACTTGAAATTTTAGTCAAAAACAAACTCAAGGAAGCTACAACTATACATTGGCATGGCGTTCCTGTGCCACCTGATCAAGATGGAAGCCCACATGATCCTATCTTAGCAGGAGAAGAAAGAATATATCGTTTTGAAATTCCTCAAGATAGCGCAGGAACTTACTGGTATCATCCACACCCTCATTATACCACTTCTAAACAAGTTTTTATGGGTTTAGCAGGGGCTTTTGTGATCAAAGCAAAAAAAGATGCTTTAAGTCATTTAAAAGAAAAAGATTTGATGATTAGCGATTTGCGTCTTGATGAAAACGCTCAAATTCCAAACAACAACCTAAATGATTGGCTAAATGGTAGAGAAGGAGAATTTGTACTCATCAATGGACAATTTAAACCTAAAATCAAACTCGCCACAAACGAACGCATACGCATTTATAATGCTACTGCGGCAAGATATTTAAATTTACGCATACAAGGAGCTAAGTTTATACTTGTTGGTACTGATGGTGGACTTATAGAAAAAGCTATTTATAAAGAAGAACTTTTTTTAAGTCCTGCTTCTCGTGTAGAAGTTTTAATCGACGCTCCAAAAGATGGGAATTTTAAGCTAGAAAGTGCTTATTATGATAGGGATAAAATGATGGTAAAAGAAGAACCTAATACCCTATTTCTAGCCAATATTAACCTAAAAAAAGAAAATGTAGAACTTCCAAAAAATTTAAAAATTTTCAAACCTTCAGAAGAACCTAAGGAATTTAAAGAAATAATCATGAGTGAAGATCATATGCAAATGCATGGTATGATGGGAAAAAGTGAAAGCGAATTAAAAATCGCTCTTGCGTCTATGTTTTTAATCAATGGCAAAAGCTATGATTTAAAACGCATTGATTTAAGCTCCAAACTTGGAGTAGTTGAAGACTGGATAGTGATAAATAAATCTCACATGGATCATCCTTTCCACATACACGGCACGCAATTTGAACTCATCTCATCAAAACTCAATGGAAAAGTTCAAAAAGCTGAATTTAGAGCCTTAAGAGATACTATAAATGTGCGTCCTAATGAAGAGTTAAGATTTAGAATGAAACAAGATTTTAAAGGACTTAGAATGTATCATTGCCATATTTTAGAACATGAAGATTTAGGAATGATGGGAAATTTAGAAGTAAAGGAATAAAATGGTAAAAGTGGAATTTTTAGGCCCCATAAATAAAGACAATTTAGAGTTTGAGGTAAAAAATTTAAAAGAATTAAAAGAAATTTTGCAAAAAGATGAGAGTTTAAAAGAATGGCTAGAACTTTGTGCCGTATCTTTAAACGATGAAATCATTTTTGATGAAAACACTAAGTTAAAAGATGGTGATAAAATAGCACTTTTACCACCAGTTTGTGGGGGTTAAATGAAACATTTTACACTCTATCAAGGTTCTTTAGATATTCCTAAAATTTATAGCCAATGGTATGAATTTGCCAAGAATAAAAACTGCGGTGCTTTGCTGACTTTTTGTGGTATTGTGCGTGAAGAAGGAGGCATTGAGGCACTTAGTTTTGATATTTATGAACCGCTTTTAAAAAAATGGTTTGATGAGTGGCAAAAAAGAGTAGATTTTGATGGTATTAGCTTGCTTTTTGCTCACTCTATAGGCGATGTGGCAGTTCATGAAAGCTCTTATTTTGCAGGAATTTTAAGCAAACAAAGAAAATTAGGACTTAAGCTTCTTAATGAATTTGTTGAAGATTTTAAAGCAAGTGCACCCATTTGGAAGTATGATGTGATAAATAAAGAAAGAATTTACGCCAAAGAAAGATCAACCAAACTTTGCGGTGCAGGACTTTTAAAAGGATAAAAAATGCTAATGTCTTATGAAGAAAGTTTAAAAATTTTACACTCTCATATCAAAACCTATGAAAAGATTGAAAAAATAGCTCTTACAGAGTGTTTAGGACGCATTTTAGCTCAAGACATAAAAGCCCTTAAAAATCAGCCTGAATTTCCAACTTCGGCTATGGATGGTTATGCGATCAAATTTGAAGATCAAGATAAGCCTTTAAAAATTTTAGGCCTCACACCTGCGGGCACTATGCCACAATTTAGCGTGCAAAATGGCACTTGTGTAAAAACCTTTACAGGTTCACTCATGAGTGAAGGAAGTGATACTTTAGTCCCTATTGAAAATGTACGCGTAGAAAATGATACTCTTTTTATAGAAAAAAAAGTTTCTCAAGCTTTTGCCGTGCGTGCGGTAGGAGAAAACTATAAAAAAGATGAAATTTTACTCAAAAAAGGCACAAGGTTAAATTATAGCGAGATAGCTCTTTTAGCTGAACTTGGATTTTTTCACATTAGTGTGTTTATAAAGCCTATTGTAGGGGTTTTAAGTAGCGGAAGTGAGATCAAAGATCTAGGAGAAGCCTTGGAAAATCCTGCTCAAATCCGCTCTTCAAATCATATCGCCATAGCTAATTTAGCTAAAAATTTAAATTGCGATACAAGGGTTTTTCCTCTTTTAAAAGATGATGAAAAAGCCACTTTTTCTACCCTTGAAAGTGCTTTGCAAAGTTGTGATATTTTGGTTACGACGGGCGGAGTTTCTATGGGAGATTTTGACTTTTTAAAAAAAGCCGTCAAAGAATATGAAATCATCATCGATAAAGCCGACATAAAACCAGGCAGACATATCAAAATAGCTAAGGCTAATGAAAAATTCATCATCGCCTTACCAGGTTTTCCTTACTCGGCTATGGTAATGTTTAATCTTTACGCAAGAGAGATTTTAAACTCTTGGTTACTTCAACCTAAAGACTATATTTGCAAAGCCTTTTTACAAGGAAGTTACAAGAAAAAAACACCTTATTTGGAATTTGTCGCTTGCAATATAGAGTTTAAAAATGGACGCATTTTAGCCAATCTTGAAGGTAAGAAAGAAGGTTCTAGTGCGATTATAAACAATCTTAACAATAAAGCTGCCCTTATGGTGGTACCAAAAGAATGTGAAATTTTAGAAAATGAAAGTTTAGTGGATATTATCTTTATGCCTTAAAATTATTTAAATAATTTTATTTCGATTTTAATCAACCCTAAATTTCAATAAGTTTCAAATTTGCAACCTCATTTTAGTGGAGTAATTAGCCCTAGCAGAGTTTCAATCCACTAGGGTTTTAGTCCCTTTTTAAATT
>NZ_JAAMXB010000011.1:0-5000 GCF_011068225.1 Campylobacter sp. CFSAN093229
ATTTAACAAGTCCGCAATGAGCTACTTTCCCCCTGCCAGTAAGGCGTAGTATCATCACCCACGATGTGCTTAGCTTCTTGGTTCGGGATGGAGCAAGGCGTTTCCACATCTGTATAATCACGGACATTGTTATTTAAATATTCTTTGAAAGACTGAATTTAAGAATAAAGCTTAATCTTTTATTTCTTTACTTTTTTCTTTATTCTGTTTCTTCTTTTATTTTTCTTTCTTCTTTACTTATCTTTGATAAGTCTTTATATAGAATACTTAAAAAACAATGTTAAGAGCAAGTTCTAATATAAACTCTACTTGAAAGATTTCTACTAAACTCTAAATATTATCTATATTCAAAGTTTTCTTTAAAAACCTTAACAAGGAAGTGATGCTTTATTAAAGATAAGCCAAACGCTCTATTAGTACTGGTCAGCTAAAGGACTTTCATCCATTACACACCCAGCCTATCAAACTAGTAGTCTTCTAGAGAGCTTAGAGAAGATTCATCTTAGAGTTGGCTTCACGCTTAGATGCTTTCAGCGTTTATCCTTTCCAAACTTAGCTACGCTGCGATGCTCTTGGCAGAACAACAGCTACACCAGTGGTTTGTTCAACCCGGTCCTCTCGTACTAGGGTCAAATCTCTTCAATCTTCTTACGCCCACGGCAGATAGGGACCGAACTGTCTCACGACGTTCTGAACCCAGCTCGCGTACCGCTTTAAATGGCGAACAGCCATACCCTTGGGACCTGCTCCAGCCCCAGGATGCGATGAGCCGACATCGAGGTGCCAAACCTCCCCGTCGATGTGAGCTCTTGGGGGAGATCAGCCTGTTATCCCCGGGGTACCTTTTATCCTTTGAGCGATGGCCCTTCCACACAGAACCACCGGATCACTAAGACCGACTTTCGTCTCTGCTTGACTTGTATGTCTTGCAGTTAAGCTGGCTTATACCTTTATACTCTACGAACGATTTCCAACCGTTCTGAGCCAACCTTTGTAAGCCTCCGTTATTATTTGGGAGGCGACCGCCCCAGTCAAACTACCCACCAGACATTGTCCCACTTGAGGATAACTCAAGCTGGTTAGCTACCCAAATAAGAAAGAGTGGTATCTCAACAATGGCTCATATACAACTGGCGTCATATACTCAAAGCCTCCCACCTATCCTGCACATTCTTATCCAAGTAGCAGTGTCAAGCTGTAGTAAAGGTCCACGGGGTCTTTCCGTCTTGCCGCGGGTAGGAGGAATTTTCACCTCCACTACAATTTCACTGGATCCCTCTTTGAGACAGCTCCCATCTCGTTACGCCATTCATGCAGGTCGGTATTTAACCGACAAGGAATTTCGCTACCTTAGGACCGTTATAGTTACGGCCGCCGTTTACTCGGGCTTCGATCAAGAGCTTCGCTAATGCTAACCCCATCAATTAACCTTCGAGCACCGGGCAGGCGTCACACCCTATACATCCTCTTACGAGTTAGCAGAGTGCTGTGTTTTTGGTAAACAGTCGGGAGGGACTCTTTGTTGTAAGTTTCTTCGCTTTCGGAGTAAATCCTAGTACGAAGCTAACCACACCTTATACCGAAGATACGGTGCTATTTTGCAGAGTTCCTTAAAGAGAGTTCTTCCACGCGCCTTAGAATACTCATCCCACCCACCTGTGTCGGTTTACGGTACGGGCAACATTAGCTAAACTTAGAAACTTTTCTTGGCTCGACGGCATCAGGGGTTCTTCTATCCATCCGAAGACTTCAAAAAGCCTTTCAGTTCTCGAAGTATTGTTATACGGATTTGCCTGTATAACCTCCTACGACCTTAGACTAGCACTTCCATCCGCTAGCCCCCTTAGCCCTAAGCGTCCTTCCATCGCACACTAATGTTGGTATTGGAATATTAACCAATTTGCCATCGTCTACCCCTTTCGGACTCGACTTAGGACCCGACTAACCCTACGATGACGAGCATCGCGTAGGAAACCTTGGGTTTACGGCGTTAATGATTCTCACATTAATTATCGCTACTCATGCCTGCATGCTCACTTCTATTCGCTCCAGCACTCCTTACCGGTATACCTTCGACGCAAATAGAACGCTCTCCTACCACTTGCACACAACTTAAACTACTTAACTTTAGTCTAAGAATATTTTTACTGATTTTACTAAGTTTTATTTCTATCTTTACTCTATAAAAATCAGTAAAAATATAACTAAACATAACTTAGTTTCTCATATTCTAAACTTAAATAATCTAAGTTGTGCGCAAGTCTACAGCTTCGGTACTTACTTTAGCCCCGTTATATTTTCCGCGCAAAATCACTAGACCAGTGAGCTATTACGCTTTCTTTAAAGGATGGCTGCTTCTAAGCCAACCTCCTGGTTGTTTAAGTAACTTCACATCGTTTTCCACTTAAGTAAGATTTAGGGACCTTAGCTGGTAGTCTGGGTTGTTTCCCTCTTGACGACGGATTTTATCACTCGCCGCCTGACTGCTGTGATTACATATAAGGTATTCGGAGTTTGATAGGGTTTGGTACATTGGTGTATGCCCTAGCCCATTCAGTGCTCTACCCCCTTATATTACGACACAACGCTATACCTAAATATATTTCGGAGAGAACCAGCTATCACGAAGTTTGATTGGCCTTTCACCCCTATCCACAAGTCATCCCGGGGCTTTTCAACGCCTATGGGTTCAGTCCTCCACTAGTTCTTACACTAGCTTCAACTTGCTCATGGATAGATCACTTCGTTTCGGGTCTGCAGCATCTGACTAAGCGCCCTATTCAGACTCGCTTTCGCTACGGCTTCGCGTTTGCTTAACCTTGCCAGACACCACAACTCGCAGGCTCATTATGCAAAAGGCAGTCCATCACACTGTATTGCTACATAGTGCTCTGAATGATTGTAAGCAAATGGTTTCAGGTTCTATTTCACTCTGATCACCTCAGTTCTTTTCACCTTTCCCTCACGGTACTTGTGCACTATCGATCTGGTATTAGTATTTAGGGTTGGATCGTGGTCGACCCGGATTCAGACAGGATTCCTCGTGTCCCGCCCTACTCAGGATACTGCTAGCTAAGCTTTGTTTTTCGCATACGGGACTATCACCCTCTATGGCTATACTTTCCAGAATGTTCTGCTAAACTCAGCTCTTGCACATTGCAGTCCTACAACCCCCAGTGCAAGCACTGGGTTTGCCCTCTTGCGCTTTCGCTCGCCGCTACTGACGCAATCTCTATTGATTTCTTTTCCTGAGGGTACTAAGATGTTTCAATTCCCCTCGTTCGCTCCTATATAGGTAATGTATATCTCTATACATTGGGTTGCCCCATTCGGAAATCTACGGATCAAAGCTTCTTGACAGCTCCCCGTAGCTTATCGCAGTCTAGTACGTCCTTCATCGCCTTTACCAGTCAAGGCATCCACCATTCGCTCTTAGTAGCTTACCTTTTTTTACCTTTTATTATTGATTCTAAAACGCATCACTTCCTTGTTAAAGTTTTTATGATAAGACTTCTTTATCTTAAGACGGAAAGCATTCAAACACTTAATATAAAACTAAATGATTTAGTCTCAACTAAGCCGTGAGTTTGAAACTTGTCTTTAATTTATAAATCTTAAATCTAATATTCTCTTTATTATAGAAATAAAGATAATTAAAAGATATAAGTTAAACTAAAGAAAAGATAAACAGGTTTTATCCTTTAACAAGTCCTGTAAAATTGTTTTTATTAAAACTTGCTTGTGACTCTTAACAATGATAATTAAAAAGAACATTTAGGTTTAAAACCTAAAGGAAGTATATATATTAATATAATCATTATAAATATAAATACATAATGTATATGCTATTTATATTTATTAAAGTATATTCTTTTATAGTTAAAGACAAAAATAAATCTAAGTATAGAGTTTATATTTTATATTTAATCTACTTTATATACTTGCTTTAGATTTTAAAGCTTCTTTATTCAAATCTTTTTTATGGTGGGCCTAACAAGACTTGAACTTGTGACCTCACCCTTATCAGGGGTGCACTCTAACCAGCTGAGCTATAGGCCCTTAATAAATGGTGGAGAATAGCGGGATCGAACCGCTGACCTCCTGCGTGCAAAGCAGGCGCTCTCCCAGCTGAGCTAATTCCCCATAAACAATTAGCTTTATCATCAATCTTTGAAATCTAAACAAGAATCAATTGAGTTTATATATTGAAGTAATAGTTGTGAGACTTATTACTTTGTACTCTAGAAAGGAGGTGATCCAACCGCAGGTTCTCCTACGGTTACCTTGTTACGACTTCACCCCAGTCGCTGATTCCACTGTGGACGGTAACTAGTTTAGTATTCCGGCTTCGAGTGAAATCAACTCCCATGGTGTGACGGGCGGTGAGTACAAGACCCGGGAACGTATTCACCGTAGCATGGCTGATCTACGATTACTAGCGATTCCGGCTTCATGCTCTCGAGTTGCAGAGAACAATCCGAACTGGGACATATTTTATAGATTTGCTCCACCTCGCGGTATTGCGTCTCATTGTATATGCCATTGTAGCACGTGTGTCGCCCTGGGCATAAGGGCCATGATGACTTGACGTCGTCCACACCTTCCTCCTCCTTACGAAGGCAGTCTATTTAGAGTGCTCGGCCGAACCGTTAGCAACTAAATACGTGGGTTGCGCTCGTTGCGGGACTTAACCCAACATCTCACGACACGAGCTGACGACAGCCGTGCAGCACCTGTCTCTAAGTTCTAGCAAGCTAGCACCCTCATATCTCTATAAGGTTCTTAGGATATCAAGCCCAGGTAAGGTTCTTCGCGTATCTTCGAATTAAACCACATGCTCCACCGCTTGTGCGGGTCCCCGTCTATTCCTTTGAGTTTTAATCTTGCGACCGTACTCCCCAGGCGGTACACTTAATGCGTTAGCTGCATTACTGAGATGACTAGCACCCCAACAACTAGTGTACATCGTTTAGGGCGTGGACTACCAGGGTATCTAATCC
>NZ_JAAMXB010000012.1:0-164876 GCF_011068225.1 Campylobacter sp. CFSAN093229
TTGATTTTATGAGTGATTTAAAAATTAATTTCATATAAAATCAATAGGATCAATATCCGCACTTACATTTTTAAATTGCAAAATATAATTTTCAATTGCCACTAAAGCTTTATAATTTTCACTTCTAAGCAATAAATAAAAACGATATTTTCCATGCAGCATTTCAACTCCACAAATTCCATAGCCTACTAATTCTACTTGTTTGATATTTTTAAATTGATAGGCAAGTTTTTCGCAGAGCTTTTGTGAGGATTGTTGATCTTTATCTTCTATAAGAACTCTTAAAAGGCGTTTAAATGGAGGGTAAAGATCTTTTCTATTTTCTAACTCATCTTTTAAAAAAGCATCATAATCCTCTATATACTTTTCAAAAAAAGCTCTATTTTTTGTTTGTAAAAGCACTCTTGCTTCACCTTTACGCCCTGCCCTACCAGCAACTTGCATAGCTAAAGCTAAAGTTTCTTCACTCGCTCTAAAACTAGGACGCAACAAATACTCATCAAGCCCTAAAATCACACTCAAATCCACGCTATGATAATCATGCCCTTTAGCAAGCATAGAGGTGCCAATAAGTATATCGATCTTATTTTCATTAAAGTCTTTTAAAATAGTATTAAGCTTTTTAACGCTTGTGATTTCATCGCTATCAAATTTTGCTATTTTTGCTAAAGGCAAAGCATTTTGCAAAAGCTCTAAAAGTTCAGCAGTCCCCATTTTTCTAGCTTCTAACATTTCTCCTTTGCAACTTGGACAATTTTGCTCTATTAAAGAAGTATAATTACAATAATGACATTTTAAAACATTTTTCTTTTTATGCATACTCATGGCGATAGAACAAAAAGGACATTTTATCGTTTCTCCGCAATCCTTGCAAATGATTTGCCTAAAATTAGCCCTTGTAGGTAAAAACACTATAGCTTGTTTTTGGTGTTTTAAACTTTTTTCTAATTCACTTAAAAGCATAGGCGTTATACCAAGCTCATTTTCATCATATAAAAAATGCTTTTTACTCTCAAAAAAAGTTCCTTTTAGTCTAAAACTTTTTTGTTTGTAAAAACTCGTTAAAGATGGGGTTGCAGAACCTAAAACCACTTTAATATTATTTTTTTGACCCAAAAAAAGTGCTAAATCTCTTGCATTGATAAAAGGTTGATTAGAAGACTTATAAGAATTATCATGTTCTTCATCTACTACAATAAGTCCTAAATTTCTAAAGGGTAAAAACAAAGCCGATCTTGCACCCGCTACTAAAAGTACTTCTCCCTTGCAAAAACGCTCTAAATATTCTTGCTTTTTTTTCTTTGAAATTTTAGAATGCCACAGGAAAAAATTATCCTTAAAATACACTTCTAAACGCTTTTTCATTTGTGGAGTAAGTGCAATTTCTGGCATTAAAAGTAAAGCTTGCTTACCCTGTCCTAAACACTCTTTTATCAAAGAAATATAAATTTCAGTCTTGCCACTGCCTGTATCAGCAAAAAGTAAAGAATTATTTTCTTTTTGAAGAAAACTTAAGGCATTTTGTTGTTGATTGCTTAGCTTAGGGGTATCTTTAAAAAACATTTTTTGACATTCATACTTAGGACTAGTTTCAAAAAATCCCAAAACAAAACCAAGTTTTGAAGCATAATAATAAACAATAAAATTTGCTAATTCAAATTGCAAAGGAGTTAAAAAATACTTTGTAATTTCTTTAATTTCTACGGTTTTAAAATTAGGTTTTTGACATTCTTTAAGCACAATGGCTTTAAGGTTTTTTTTAGTTTTTAAATCCACTAATACTTGTGTTAAAGGTTTGATTTCATCAAAACTATGAAAAGTTAAATTATCCAAATACAAACCACAAATTGCAAGTTCATAATATCTTATATCAGATCTTTGCATCTAGAACTTCCTATACACTTTAACAAACCTTCTTTAGAATCATAAATAAATTCAACCATCTCTTTGGCGTTTAATGCAAATCTATAGTGATTTTTACCTATTTTTATCCAAGATTTAAAATCAGAATAAATAGGTGTATCAAGCAAAGAATAATCACAATCATTTAAACAATAAAAGAGTTTTTCTTTGGCTTGATTGTTTTGCGCATTATCTAAAATTTCTGGAAAATTTAAATTTTTAAGTCTCATTTGACTACGCATTAAAGCAAGAGCTGAGCTTAGCATTTCATAGTCCATTTTTAATTTTAAAATTTTAACCTCATCTTTTGTAGTATTGATAAAAGATAAAGATAAGCTTGATAAAATTCCCAAAATCAAAATCACAAAAAAAAGCTCAAGCAAAGTAAAAGCTTTATTCATTTTGTCGGGAGTTCTTCATTGATTGCTTTTATTAGTTTCTTAAGTTCTCTTTCTAAAATATAATTTTCATAACTTTTTTTAACAAACGCATCTACAAAGCGTTTAAGTTCTATTTTTTTAGTACCGCCAGAAATCAAAGCGATATCATCTTCTAAAAAATTTGCAAATTCTTCACTGCACTTAACAATGAAATCTTTTGCATTGACATTAACAATGACTTGTTTTAGATTATCTGCCAAGAACAGCCTCTATTTTCTTATAAATATCTTCGCTTTCTATATTGCGAGATTTAAGTTCTTCTTCTAAACGCATGATTTGATTACTTTTTGCTTCATTTTGTGCTTTAACGCTTACAAGCTCATTTCTTAAAGCCTCATTGGCTTCGCAAACTTCGTTATACTTTTCAATTAATTCATTTACTTTATCTGTCATAGTATTGATTATTTTTTCATCAAACATATTTTTGCCTTCTTAAGAAATTTGTAATTTATGGAAAATATTATTTGATATTGTAGCAGAAAAAAATTTAAATTTAGGTTTTTATTGTCAATTAATTTTTAATTAAAGCATTTTCTTTTAAAATTTTTTCAAAAATAAAAATAAAGTAGAAAAATGTTAGAACTTACCAGCGAATTTAAACCCAGTCCCGATCAACAAGAAGCCATAAAAGGCATAGTAAAAAGTATAAAAAAAGGCAACAAATATCAAACCTTACTAGGCGTTACAGGAAGTGGAAAAACCTTTACCATGGCAAATGTCATTAAAGAACTTAATATGCCTACTCTTATCATGAGTCACAACAAAAGCCTTTGCGCTCAACTTTATAGCGAATTTAAAGGCTTTTTTTCTAAAAATCATGTGGAATATTTTATATCTTATTATGATTATTATCAACCTGAAGCCTATATCCCACGCACTGATGTTTTCATAGAAAAAGACAGCTCTACTAACGAAGACTTAGAACGTTTAAGACTGAGTGCTACTGCTTCTCTTTTAAGTTATGAAGATGTAGTTTGCATAGCTAGTGTTTCGGCAAATTATGGACTTGGTAATCCAAATGAATACATAGGCATGGTTTTAATCTTTGAACTAGGTATGCAAATTTCACAAAAAGAACTTTTAAAAAAACTTGTAGATATGGGTTATAAAAGAAATGATAATTTTTTTGATCGTGCAGATTTTAGAGTTCAAGGAGATATTATAGATATTTATCCGGCTTATTATGAAGATGAAGTAGTAAGGCTTGAATTTTTTGGCGATGAGCTTGATACTATGTATCATTACAATGTTTTAGAAAATAAAAAAGGCAAAGATTTAAAACGCTTCATACTCTATCCTACAAGCCAGTTTAGCGTGGGCGAAACAAGACTAAAACAAGCGATAAAAGATATCAAAGCAGAACTTAACGAACGCCTTGCTTATTTTGAACATGAAAATAAACTCGTAGAATATCAACGCCTTAAACAAAGGGTTGAATTTGATCTTGAAATGCTTACAAGCACAGGAATGTGTAAAGGTGTTGAAAATTATGCAAGGCATTTAACAGGACTTAAAGAAGGTGATACTCCTTATACGCTTTTTGATTATTTTGCGATTAAAGATAGAAAATTTCTTGTTATAGTCGATGAAAGCCATGTATCTTTACCACAATTTAGGGGTATGTTTGCAGGAGATAGAAGCAGAAAACAAACCTTGGTTGATTATGGTTTTCGTTTGCCTTCAGCCTTGGATAACCGTCCTTTAATGTTTGATGAATTTATCCATAAAAATTGTCAATTTCTTTTTGTTTCAGCCACACCTGCACCTTTAGAACTTGAACTGAGTAAAGAAAATATCTTTCATCAAATCATGCGTCCTACAGGACTGCTTGATCCTTTAATAGAATTAAAAGATAGTGATAATCAGGTTGAAATTTTATTTGATGAGGCTAAAAAAGTCATACAAAGAAACGAACGGGTTTTAGTAACCGTGCTGACTAAAAAACTCGCTGAAGAACTTACAAGGTATTATTTAGAACTTGGTATAAAAGTCAAATACATGCACTCAGATATCGATGCTATAGAACGCAATGAAATCATAAGAGGTTTAAGAAGCGGTGCTTTTGATATGCTAATTGGCATTAACTTACTTAGAGAAGGACTTGATTTGCCTGAAGTTTCACTCATTGCCATTATGGATGCAGATAAGGAAGGCTTTTTAAGAAGTACAACAAGTTTAATCCAAACCATGGGAAGAGCAGCTAGAAATGTCAATGGTAAGGTTTTGCTTTTTTGCAAAAAAATCACAAAATCCATGCAAGAAGCTATGGATACCACCAATGAACGCCGCAAACTTCAAATGGCTTATAATAAAAAATACAATATTACCCCAACTTCAGTCAAACGCCATATTGAAGAAAGTTTGAAAAATGAAGAGGATTTAGGCAAAATTTATCGCAAAGGTAAAAAACTAGAAAAAATGCCAGCTAGCGAAAGAGCTAAACTTGTCAAAGAATTAAGAAAACAAATGCTTGAAGCAGCAAAAGCACTTGAGTTTGAAAAAGCTGCCGCAATTAGAGATGAGATTAATAAATTAAGGGATTTATAATAAAAATATATCCCTTGTTCTAACTCCTGCCTCATTAAGTAAAGCACTTAAAATTTCATACTGAAAGTCTTGCAAGGGACGTTTTTCTTTTAAAACTATACCTATGACCCCTTTAGTTTTTTCCCCATCTTCTATAGGTAAATACATAGCATTAGCATTAGGCAGGGTATTTGTGCAAACACCTGCTCTTTCTTTATTTGTTGCAACCCATTGAGCAATAGCAATCTCATCAGCACTAAAACAATTTTTTAACATTTGCTTATCATCGTTAAAAAACAACAAAGGTTTTGATAAAATATTGTTTTTATTTATAGGATAAATAATAATAGGTAAATTTAATAATTTTAAAGCTTGATTTCCAAGTTGTTCCCAAAGCTCTTGTTTGCTTTTCACTCTTGCTAACTTTTCACTATTTTCAAGCAAAATAGCTGTTCTATAAGCTCTTTTAGTGAGTTCTTTAGATTGCAATTTTAATCTTCTAGTAAAAACAGCTGTTAAAAATCCAACTATAAACATAGTTGTAAAAGTAATAATATTTCCACTATCATGAACTTTAAGACTAAAAATAGGTTCTAAAAAGAAAAAATTATAAATTAAGACACTTACTAAAGAAGAATAAAAGGCGAAAATTTTATTATCAGAAATAAAAGAAGAAGCAAAAACTGCTAAAATAAAAATCATAACTATATTACTTGGCTGAGTATTAAATTTATGAAACACAAAAGCTATAAAAGTTGCTAAAAGCAAAACTCCTGTGATTTTTAAAAAACCTAAAAAATCAAAACCTTTTTTACTTCGTATTTTAGGAGTAGAAATTTGATTTTCATTAACAAGATATAAATCAATATTGGGTGCTTTTTTGGCAACAGCTTCAAAAATCTCTTCTTTAAACTTTTTTTTATCTTTATTTTTACCTAAAACAATTTTAGAAACATTGCTAAGGCTTGAATACTCTGCAATTTGTCTTGCTATATCATCATCATATACGCTAATGATTTCAGCATCAAAACTTTTAGCTAGTTCTATATTTTCTTTTAAGGCTTTTTCTTCTTTAATATTGGGATTTTTTATATAAAGCGCACTCAATTTAGCATGAAAAGCTAAAGCAAGTCTTGCAGCTGCACGAATAACCTTTGCATTTGAAGCATTAATACAAACTAAAATATGCTCTCCAGTATGATAAGCTAAATCATCATTAATAAGCCTTTGTTCACTTGCTCTTAAATTCACTCTTGAAGCAAGTCTTCTTAAGGCAATCTCACGCAAAGCTATAAGTCTTTCTTGACGAAAGAAATTTTCAAGTGCTAGTTTGGCTTGTTTTTCCTTATAAATTTTACCATCTTGCATTCTTTTTAAAAGCTTATTGGGTTCAATATCAACAAGTTCAACCTGATCAGCATCATCAAAAATACGATCAGGAATACGCTCTTTAACTTCTATCTTACTGATATTAGCGACTAAATCATTTAAACTTTCTAAATGTTGTATATTTAAAGTAGTATAAACATCAATACCTGCTTTTAGAAGTTCTTCTATATCTTGAAAACGCTTTTCATTACGCAAGCCTTTAGCATTAGTGTGTGCAAGCTCATCTACTAAAACCAAAGCAGGTTTTCTCTTAAGGGTAGCGTCTAAATCAAATTCTTTTAATACTATATTTTTATAAGGAATTTCAAGATTAGCTATACTTTCAAAACCTTGTGTTAAAGCCATTGTTTCAGGTCTATCGTGAGGCTCTATATAGCCTAAAACAACATCAACTCCATTATCCCTTAAAGTTCTAGCTTCACTTAACATAGCATAAGTTTTTCCAGAACCTGCAGCATAACCTAAGAAGATTTTTAATTTTGCAAGTTTGTTTTTTTCTTCTTCCTTGGCTTTAACCTCAAGTTTTTTAAGAATTTGTTCAGGACTTTGTCTTTGCATGTTTATTCTTTTTTCATGGCTTTAGCAATAGCTATATTAACGGCTAAAACATTAACTTTTTCTTCCCCAAAAATCCCTAAAAATTTAGACTCTGTATTTTCTTGAATGATTTTTTCTAATTCTTCTTTGGTGATTTTTGAAGATTGACTTATCCTAGGAATTTGCACTAGGGCTGCTTGAAGACTGATATGAGGATCAAGACCTGATCCTGAAGCGCTTAATAAATCCAAAGGAATTTGTTCTTTTGTAATTTGCGGATTTTCATCTAAAAATTTTTGCAAATCTTTTTGCACACGCTCTTTTAAAGCAGGATTTGACATAGCATAATTAAATCCACCTGAACTTACACTGCTTTCATTTGTATCACTTGTATTGTAATTTAATACAGATGCTCTTGAATGTAGAAAATAAGGCTTATTAAAATCTTGACCCAAAAGCTTTGAACCTACCGCTTTACTTATATCCAAAGTTGGACGACCTTCTTTATCCACTAAACTTCCACTTGATTGATAAGGAAAAATAAATTTTGCAACTGTATTTAAAGCAAAAGGATAAATAAGAGTACACAATATTAGCATTACCGCAAAAAAACTAAGCAAAGTTCTAAGCATATCACACTCCTAAAATTCTAAGTATCCAAGCTGTAGGAATATCAATTATTTTTATCCCTATAAAAGGTGCGATCATACCGCCTAAACCATAAATACTCAAATTTCTTAAAAGCAAATGCTCGCTTTTCATAGGCTTAAATTTAACTCCACGCATAGCAATAGGTATGAGCAAAGGTATAATAATAGCATTAAAAATAAGTGCTGATAAAATAGCACTTTGCGGGGTAGCCAAATGCATAATATTTAAAATTTGCATTTGAGGTAAAACCACACTAAACATAGCAGGTAAAATAGCAAAATACTTAGCAATATCATTTGCCATACTAAAAGTTGTAAGACTACCCCTAGTAATAAGCAAACCTTTTCCTATTTCAACTACTTCTAAAATTTTAGTAGGATTAGAATCAAGATCTATCATATTGGCTGCTTCTTTGGCTGCTTGAGTTCCTGAGTTCATAGCTATACCTACATCAGCTTGTGCAAGAGCTGGAGCATCATTGGTTCCATCTCCTGTCATGGCTACTATCTTACCTTGGGCTTGTTCTTTTTTAATGGCTTCTATTTTATCTTCAGGCTTGCATTCTGCTATAAATCCATCAAGCCCTGCTTCTTTAGCTATAGTAGCTGCTGTTAAAGGATTATCTCCAGTACACATTAAAGTTTTTATGCCCATTTTTCTAAGCTCATCAAAACGCTCTTTAAGTCCTGGTTTTACTGTATCCTTTAGATAAATCACTCCTAAAATTTTTTCATTTTTACACACTACCAAAGGAGTGCCACCAAGATTTGAAATTTCCATTACCTTAGTTTCTAAATCGCTAGGAATTTTTCCATTCATTTCGCTTATATAAGCTCTTATAGCATCAAAAGCACCTTTGCGAATTTTTGTATTATCTTGCAAATCCACACCGCTCATTCTATTTTGGGCGCTAAATTCGATAAATTCTTTAATATCATTACCTTCTAATTCATAACCCATTTTTTGAGCCAATGCAACTATACTTTTACCTTCTGGAGTTTCATCTTTTAAAGAGGATAAAACACAAGCTTTAATCATTTCTTCTTTACTTATACCTTGGACTTCATAAAATTCATTTGCCAAACGGTTTCCAAAAGTAATCGTTCCCGTTTTATCTAAAATCATAGTATCAACATCACCACAACTTTCAACAGCCTTACCTGAAAGCGCGATCACATTAAAACGCGTTACCCTGTCCATACCTGCTATTCCTATAGCTGATAAAAGCCCCCCTATAGTTGTAGGAATAAGACATACAAGCAATGCTACTAACCACGAAATAGGCAAGCTCACGCCTAAAAATTGCATAAAAGGATATAAACTTACAACCACCACCAAAAAACTCAAACTAAGAACAATTAAAAGAGTATTAAGAGCAATTTCATTTGGAGTTTTTTGACGCGCAGCACCTTCTACAAGATTGATCATTTTATCTAAAAAACTTTCCCCAGCTCCAACTAAAATTTTAATCTTTAAAAAATCAGTTAAAACCGTAGTCCCACCTGTAACAGAAGAAAAATCACCGCCCGCTTCACGCATAACAGGTGCACTTTCACCTGTAATAGCTGACTCATCAACACTTGCAGCACCTTCTATAATTTCTCCATCATTAGGTATAAGTTCACCTGCTTTAACCAAAACTATATCACCTATTTTTAACTCGCTAGAATTAAGCATTTCTTCACTGCCATCACTTTTTATGCATCTAGCTTTAGAATCCTTTTTGCTTTGTCTTAAAGTAGCTGCTTGGGCTTTACCCCTTCCTTCTGCAATACTTTCTGCAAAATTTGCAAAGAGCAAGGTTATAAATAAAATAAAAGTGATTAAGATGTTATAAATTCTTTCATCAGAATTTCCATTAAACAAAGTAGGAAAAATACTTAAAATCAAAGTAAGAATCAATCCAACTTCCACAATAAACATAACAGGATTTTTTACCATAAAGCGTGGATCAAATTTTAAAAATGCTCCTTTTATGGCATTATTTAAAATTTCTTTTGTAATGAGTTTATTTTGTTTTTTAGACATTGACTCTCCTTAATGCCATAAAGATAAATATTCTGCAACGCTTGATAAAGTAAGCACTGGAAAAAAAGTAAGTGCAGCAAAAATATATATAATACAAACAAGCACAAACATAAAAGTTAAATTATCCGTTTTTAAAGAATTTGCAGTATTTTCTTGTGTATTTTTAGCCAAAAGCGATCCAGCTATAGCAAGCTGAGCTATTAAAACCAAATAACGCCCACAAAACATAGCAAAAGCTGTACTTAAATTCCAAAATAAATTATCATCTTTTAAACCTTCAAGTCCTGAACCATTATTTGCTGCCGAAGAACTAAATTCATACAAAATTTGAGCCAAGCCATGAAAGCTAGGATTGCTTATACTATCTTTTGTAAAAACAACAGCTAATGCACTTAAAACAAGGATTAATAAAGGATGGATAAGAATTACCAAAGCTATAAGCTTCATTTGTGTGCTTTCTATTTTTTTACCCAAGAATTCTGGAGTTCTGCCTATCATTAGTGCACAAATAAACACGGTTAAAAGTACATAAATAATCATATTCATAAGCCCTACTCCTTCGCCACCAAAAGCTACATTTAGCATCATATTCAACAAAGTAGCGCTGATGCTTAAAGGATTTAAACTATCGTGCATATTATTGACACTTCCTGTAGTAAAAGCAGTAGTTACAGCACTAAATAAACTCGAACCATCTGTGCCAAATCTTATTTCTTTACCTTCTAAATTTCCCAAATTTGCATTTAAACCCAAAGAATCCAAATTTGGATTTGACATTTTTTCGCTAAAATAAATTAAAAGCAAAGAAATGATAAAAATAATCCCCATTGCGCCAAAAATAACTCCCCCTTCTTTTCCCATAAGAGCAAAACCTTGCCTCTCTTTTCTATGATAAACCATCAATCCAAAAGCTACAACACAGGCACTAGGAATAAGCATCATGGATAAAATTTGTAAAAAATTTGTAAGTGAAGTAGGATTTTCAAAAGGCATGCTTGAATTAGCACCAAAAAAACCACCCCCGTTTGTCCCTAAATGTTTTATAGACTCAAGAGCTGCAACAGGACCTGTGGCAATGCTTTGAAATTTATTTTCTAAAGTAAGCACGCTAAAATTTGCGTGATAGTTTTGCACCACGCCTTCAGAGATAAAAATTACAGCCAAAATAAAACTTAAAGGCAACATCAAACGCGTAATAATACGCGTAAAATCTTCATAAAAATTTCCCATTTGTATACCACATAAAGCACGACAAAAAGCCATACAAGCAGAATATCCACTTGCACTTGAAACAAACATAGCAAGCAAAATGCCTGTATTTTGCGAAAGCAAACTTAAAGCACTTTCTCCACTATAATGCTGAAGGTTTGTATTTGTAATAAAACTAATTACAGTATTTAAATTCAAATCCCCTTTCATAGAATTTATCAAATTGGGATTTAAAAAAAGTTTATCTTGCAAATAAAAAATCACGAAAGAAAAAATAGCCACTAAGGCATTAAAAGCAATTAAATGCAAAGAATATTTTTGCCAAGTCATATTTTTTCTATCAATTGCACAAATTTTATAAATTAAGTTATCAATTGGATTAAAAATAAAATCAAAAATAGTTTTTTTACAGCTTGCAATTTTATAAAGATAATTTCCAAAAATTAAAGCCAATATAAAAGCTATAATCAGTGTTATTAAAATTTCTAGCATATTTTTCCTTTAAAATTTTTCAGGATATAATAGAGCATAAAATAAATAAAGAGCAAATATTAAGCTTAAAACTAGTAAAAATATCATCCGCGTGTCCTAGTTTGAATTTCACAAAAACGGATAAAAAACCATAAGCTACCAAAAGCTAAAAGCAGAAGCAAAGCAAAGATAACATCCATAGGATAGCCCTTTCTCATTGATTCAAAATAGGATTTATTCTATCCTTGTTAAGCTTATATTTTGATTAATACTAATTTTATGATTTATTTATAATTTTTATCTATATTAAATAAAAAGATAAATGAAGAATTTAGCAGGAAAAATCCTGCTAAAAATTGTTAAAGATAACCCGCTGCCATAGCAATAAAATATCCTGCTATACAAGAAGTGATTACACCTATAAGACCTGGCAAAATAAAACTATGATTGATAACAAATTTACCAATGTGAGTAGTACCCGATCTATCAAATTGTATAGTAGCTAAATCGCTTGGATAAGTTGGTAAAATATAATACCCATAACAAGCAGCCGCAAAGGCAACAATTACACCAGGTTCAACACCAATTCCTAAAGCCAAAGGAACAAAAGCCGAAATAGCTGCTGCTTGAGAGTTTACAAATTTTGAAATTAAAAGAAGCATTACAGCATAAGTCCAAGGATGCTCTTTTACTATATCTCCAAGCGCTGCTTTCATCATAGGAGTGTGAACTGCAAACATAGTATCAGCCATCCAAGAAATTCCAAAAACCGCAACAAGTGCTATCATACCTGATTTAAAAATTTCATTAGAGCCGATTTTCTTTACATCTGTTTTAGTAAAGATGATAATCAAAGAACCTGCTAAAAGCATAAACATCTGAATAACTGAAACCATGGATAAAACATCCATTTTAGGGTTGCCTAAAGCATCTACTTGAGGAATGCCATTTTTTACAACTTGTCCCCAGTTTGGGCGCAAGAAATCAAATACACCTAATAAAGCTACTAAAGCAATAGCTCCTAAGAAAATCCACATTGCAACCCAATTGCTTTTTGGAAGTTTAACGCCTAAAAGTGTTTTAGAATCCCCGTAAACATATTTTTTAAATTCAGGATCTTTAAGTTTTTCTTGAAATACTTCATCTTTATCCAAATCTTTTCCTCTAAACCAAGAAAAAATTCCTATACACAATACACCAAATAATGTACTAGGTATGGTAATTTGAAGAAGATTGATATAACCATCAAAACCTACTAATTTATGATTAGCATTTAAAAGCAAAGCAGTCAAACTCACAACAGCCACAGATACAGGAGATGCAATAATACCCATTTGTGATGATATAGAAGCTGCTGCCATTGGACGCTCAGGACGAATACCGTTTTTAATCGCTATATCATAAATAATAGGCATAATAGTATAAACCACATGTCCTGTTCCACAAAGTATAGTCAAAAAGCAGGTTACAAAAGGCGCTAATATTGTTAAAAACTTAGGATTACGTCTTAAAATTCTTTCTGCTATTTGAAGCATAACATCTAAACCACCACTTGCTTGCAAAGTTGCACTCGCAACCACTACCGCTAAAATTGTAAACATAACATCTATGGCTGGTTTTCCAGGCTTTATATGAAAAGCAAATACAAGCATTAAAATACCTATACCACCAAGTAAACCAAGCGCTATGCCGCCTTTTTTTGCACCGTAAAAAAGACAAATTAAAACGATAATGATTTGGACTGCAAATTGCCCTCCCTCGCTAAGGCTTGTTAAAAAGTCCATTTTAACTCCTTTGAAAATTGATATTTAAAAACAGTTATTATTGTATCACATTTTTAAACTAAAGAATAATATTTCCAAAAATAAAAAATAATAATTTTTTAAATTATTTAAATTAAATTTAAATATAAAACAAAAGTGTAATGGGTTTGACAGATTGTATAGAATTTTATCCTTCAAGTTCATATATTTTTTTTCTATCTGTAGAGCTTGCTATATTAAGATGTTTGCGATATTTTGTAATAGTTCTTCGTCCGATATCGACCTTAAATTCTTCTTTGATTAATTCTAAAATTTTACTATCGCTTAAAGGTTTATTGCGATCTTCATTCTTTACTAAATTTGCCACAAATTCTTTAACACCTACATTTGAAGTCTCTCCCTCTTCATCAAGAGCAAAAGCAAAAAAATCACGCAAGGGAATAAGTCCTCTTTCACAACTTAAATATTTATTTGCCACAGCTCTTGATATAGTCGAAGCATTGCGTTCTAAATCAAGTGCTAAATCCTTAAAAGTCATAGGTTTTATCTCTTTTCCCATGAAAAAATCATATTGATATTCTACTATCATAAGCCCTATTTTATAAAGAGTAGCTTTTCTCATCGCTAAAGCATCAACTAAATTTTTTGCTTCTTTGATGTAATGACTTAAAAAATCATGCTCTAAACCATCAGTTTGGATTGAAATTTCAGGATAATAATCATCATTGATTTTTACTTTAATTTCACCATTTTCTTTATAAACAAAAATATCAGGAACAATTATACGAGAATCTTCAAAATATTCCAAAAAAGGAGGAGTGCTAAAACGCTTAAGTACAGCCAATGCTTCTTTATATAAAGGCTCTTTGGTATAGTTTTGTATATTTTCAAAATCCATAATCAACATTCTACAAAACTCATCAATATCTTCATCTAACTCCATATTTTCAAGAGCAAATAAAAATGCTTCTTTATAATCTTTAGCTCCCACTCCTACAGGATCTAAAAATTTAAATCTTGCTCTTACTCGCTCAATTTCTTCCAAAGAATACTCTTTTAAAAATTCTCCATCGTATTCAAAATATCCTTCCTCATTTAAGCATTCTATAATTTTTTTTGCAAGTTCTTGAGATTTGTTTGTAGGAAACAAAGGAGGAAGAATCTGTTCATTTAAAAGCTCATAAACACTTTTTTTGGCAAGTCCTTTACTATCCACAAAAGCCGAATTTACATTATGTTTATAAAATGAATCAAAATAATTCTTACCCTTATCATGAGTTTGTATCGAATCTTGAACATTTAAGAAAGGATTATCCTCAGCAAATTTATCTAAATTTTCTTTTAAATCCTCTATATTTGCTTGTAAAATCGGCAACCAAGAGCGTAAAGTTTGAGAAATTTTAGTCTTGGGTGCTTGGGTGATTTTTTGCTTTAACATCAATCAAGGAGTTTAAACTCCGCTCCTAAATAATACTTTTTCACGTCTTTATTGGTTGCAATTTCATCAGCATTCCCACTAGCAAGCAAAGAACCTGATCTTATAACATAAGCTCTATCACAAATAGCCAAAGTCTCACGCACATTATGATCGGTAATTAAAACCCCAATCCCCAATCTTTTAAGCTCTTTAATTAAAGTTTGAATTTCAGCCACTGCTATAGGATCAACACCTGCAAAAGGCTCATCAAGAAGTAAAAACTTAGGTTCGCACATCAAGCTTCTAGCGATCTCACAACGCCTTCTTTCACCTCCACTTAAACTTAAACCTTTCCTTAAACGAATAGGCTCTATACTTAAGAGTTCAAGCATTTGCTCAACTTTATCATGTAAAATTTTTTTATCTTTATAAAAAATCTGAGCCGCTAAAAGCAGGTTATCTTCTACGCTTAAATCCTTAAAAATACTACTTTCTTGAGGTAAATAACCTATCCCTGATCTAGCTCTTTTATTTAAAGGATCTTTTGTCACATCTAAACCGTCTAAAAGAACTTTTCCACTACTTGGGGAAATAAGTCCACATATCATATAAAAAGTTGTCGTTTTTCCTGCACCATTTGGCCCTAAAAGTCCTACAACTTCTCCGCTATTAACCTCTAAAGAAATTCCATGTATAATCTTAGTTTTTTTAATAATTTTTTCTAAATTTACAATTTCTAATTTACTCATAAATTTCATACTTTCTTTTGTCGTCTTTAATGCTAATTTTAATCTGGATAGTAGAAATTCCAAATTTCATTAAAGTTTTTTTCAAATTTTCACCGCCCCATTCAACCAAATGCAAACCTTTTTCAAAAAAATTTTCAAATAAACCATTCGCTAAAAGTCCTTCTAAACCTTCTTGATAAATATCATAATGATAAATGCAAATATCATGATTTTCATATTTTTGCATAGTGGAAAAAGTTGGAGAATCTACCCTTGCATCAAGACCAAGAAATTTAACCCAAGCTTGTACTAAGCTTGTTTTTCCGCTAGCCAAATCTCCTTGAAGCAAAACAACACCTTCTTTAGGCATTATTTGAAGCATCGTTTTGATCTCATCTTTTGCTAAAATAAATTCTTTCATAATTTTACCACATATTCATTTTGTGCGTTTTTAGGAATGCTTTTCGTACTAGGTAGAGCTAGCACTTTATATTTTTGAGTGTATTCAGTAAAATGCAAAGTGATGATATCACCCACCTTAACCTCTTTACTCGCCTTAACAATAACGCCATTAATCCCCACTACACCACTTTTACACATATCCTCAGAAATAGCTCTTCTTTTCGTGATATTAATTACATTTAAAAATTTATCTACTCTCATAAAAGCAATTTTAGCAAAAAAAATCAATTTTTGGAACAAAATTTGCTTATGCCTTTGCTTTATTTTTTAAGAAAATAGCAAGTAAAAACTTTTCTTTAATGAAATTTGGATACAATTTTACAATTTTCAAATCTATTTTAACAAAGGATATCTTATGAAAAATGAAGTAAAAAAAGTAGTTTTAGCGTATTCTGGAGGGCTTGATACGAGCATCATTTTAAAATGGCTTCAAGATGAGTATAATTGTGAAGTTGTAACTTTTACAGCAGATATTGGTCAAGGTGAAGAACTCGAACCTGCAAGAAAAAAAGCCCTTTCTTTAGGCATAAAAGAAGAAAATATTTTCATTAAAGATTTAAGAGATGAATTTGTTAAAGATTATGTATTTCCTATGTTTAGAGCCAATGCGATTTATGAAGGAGAATATCTTTTAGGAACAAGTATAGCAAGACCGCTTATAGCAAAAACTCAAGCACAAATCGCCATGCAAACAGGTGCTGATGCGGTAAGCCATGGTGCCACAGGTAAAGGAAATGATCAAGTGCGTTTTGAACTTGGCTATCTTGCTTTTAATCCCGATTTAAAAATCATCGCTCCATGGCGTGAGTGGGATTTAAACAGTCGTGAAAAACTCCTTGCTTATGCGCAAAAACACGGTATTGATATTTCTAAGAAAAAAGGAAAATCCCCTTATTCTATGGACGCAAATTTACTTCATATTTCTTACGAAGGACTTGTTTTAGAAGATCCTGCACACGCACCTGAAGAAGATATGTGGAGATGGAGTAAAAGCCCAAAAGACGCTCCAAATGAAAGTGAAATTATAGAACTTGATTTCCAAAAAGGAGATTTAGTAGCGATAAATGGAGAAAAACTAAGTCCCGCAGAACTTTTAACCAAACTTAACGAACTAGGCTGCAAACACGGTATAGGACGCCTTGATATAGTAGAAAATCGCTATGTAGGCATGAAAAGCCGTGGTTGTTACGAAACTCCAGGCGGTACTATACTTTTAAAAGCACATAGAGCGCTTGAAAGCATCACGCTTGATAGAGAAGCAGCACACTTAAAAGATGAACTCATGCCAAAATACGCAAGTTTAATTTATAATGGCTATTGGTTCTCGCCTGAAAGAATGATGCTTCAAGCCTTAATCGACGAGTCACAAATTCATGCCAATGGCAGAGTAAAACTCGAGCTTTACAAAGGCAATGTGATGATTATAGGACGCGAAAGTGCAAATGATAGCTTGTTTAACGTAGCTTATTGTACTTTTGAAGAAGATGAAGTGTATAATCAAAAAGACGCAGCAGGCTTTATCAAGCTTAATGCTTTGCGTTTTATCATCGCAGGAAAAAATGGAAGAAAATTTTAATAAAGGAATAAAATGAAAGTATTATTAATCAAAGATGTAAAAGCACTTGGAAAAGCAGGAGAAATAAAAGAAGTAAAAGACGGCTACGGACAAAATTTCTTAATCGCTAAAGGCTTTGCTAAAGCAGCTACTAATGAAGTTTTAAGAAAATATGAAAGCGACAAGAAAAAAGAGGCTGAAAATTTACGCTTTGAAATCGCAAATTTAGAAAAACTCAAAGAAGAGCTTAGCAAAATCACTCTTGAAATTTCAAAACCCGTAGGTGCAAATGGAAGTTTGTTTGGTGGCGTAACCAAAGATGAAATCGCTCACGCCCTAAAAGAACAAAGCCATATAGAAATCGATAAAAAAAGTTTAGAATGCGACACCTTAAAAAGCTTAGGAATCCACGAAGTAAGCGTAAAACTTGGACACGCAATCCATGCTAAATTTAACATAAATATAAAGGCAGAATAATGTTTCACGCAACAACGATTTTAGCTTACAAAGGTAAAAATAAATCCGTAATTGGCGGAGATGGACAAGTAAGCTTTGGAAATACGGTGCTAAAAGGCAATGCTGTAAAGATTAGAAAACTCAACAATGACAAAGTTTTAGCAGGTTTTGCAGGATCAACAGCTGATGCTTTTAATCTTTTTGATATGTTTGAAAATCTCCTTCAAAGTTCTAAAGGCGATCTTTTAAAAGCAGCAATTGACTTTTCTAAAGAATGGAGAAAAGACAAATACCTAAGAAAACTTGAAGCCATGATGCTCGTACTTGATAGAAATCACATTTTTCTACTTTCTGGTACAGGCGATGTGGTCGAACCTGAAGATGGACAAATCGCAGCCATAGGAAGTGGTGGAAACTATGCGCTTTCAGCTGCTAGAGCCTTAGCAAAACATACCGATTTAGATGAAGAAGAACTTGTAAAATCAAGTCTTCAAATCGCAGGTGAAATTTGCATTTATACCAATACCAATATCAAAACTTATGTAATCGAGGATAAGAAATGAATCTAACTCCAAAAGAAATCGTTAAATTTTTAGATGATTATGTTATAGGACAAAAAAAAGCTAAAAAAATCATAGCTATAGCTTTAAGAAATCGCTACCGCAGAATGCAACTTAGCCCTGAGTTGCAAGATGATATAGTGCCAAAAAATATCTTGATGATAGGTTCTACAGGTGTAGGAAAAACAGAAATCGCTAGGCGTTTAGCTAAAATGATGGGCTTTCCTTTCATCAAAATCGAGGCGAGTAAATATACTGAAGTAGGTTTTGTAGGTCGTGATGTAGAAAGCATGGTAAGAGATCTTGCCAATGCGGCTTTAAATTTGGTAAAAAACGAACAAAGGGAAAAAAACAAAGATAAAATCGATGAATTTATAGAAAATAAAATTTTAGAAAAACTTTTGCCACCTCTACCAAAGGGTATCAGCGATGAAAAACAAGAAGAATATAAAAACAGTCTTGAAAAAATGAGAACTAAGCTAAGAAATGGCGATCTTGATGAAAGCACCATAGAGATAGAAATTTCACAAAATATGTTCGATACCAATCCCAACCTACCTCCTGAAATGGGTGCAATGCAAGATATAGTTAAGGTTATAGGCGTTGGCAGTAAAAAAGTCAAAAAAGAAATGAAAATCAAAGACGCTAAAAATGCTTTAAAAAACGAAGCAGGAGAAAAAATCCTAGATCAAGAAAGTATCAAAAGTGAAGCCTTAAAAAGAGCAGAAAATGAAGGGATTATTTTTATTGATGAAATCGATAAAATCGCTGTTTCAAGCGGAAATTCAAACCGCCAAGATCCAAGTAAAGAAGGGGTACAAAGAGACTTACTTCCTATAGTTGAGGGATCAAATGTACAAACAAAACTAGGTACTTTAAAAACCGATCATATTCTTTTTATCGCTGCAGGAGCTTTTCATCTTAGCAAACCAAGTGATCTTATCCCTGAACTTCAGGGACGCTTTCCTTTAAGAGTGGAATTAGATAGTCTTGATGATAAAGCTCTTTATGAAATTTTAACACGCCCTAAAAATTCACTTTTAAAACAATACTCTCAGCTTTTAAAAACTGAAAATTTAGAACTTGAATTTGATGATGAAGCCATTAAAGAAATAGCAAAAATAGCTTCAAGAGCCAATGAAGAAATGCAAGATATAGGTGCTAGACGCTTACATACTGTGATAGAAAAATTACTTGAAGATCTAAGCTTTGAAGCTGATGAGTATGCGGGTAAAAAATTCGTAGTGGATAAAAAAATAGTAGAAGAAAAACTCGGAGATATCATAGAAAATAAAGATCTTGCAAGGTATATTTTGTGAAAAGTGGCTTTGTTAGCATCATAGGGCGTACTAATGCAGGAAAAAGTACTTTAATCAATTCCTTATTAGAAGAAAAAATCGCCCTAGTTTCTCACAAACAAAACGCCACAAGACGTAAAATCAAAGCCATAGTGATGCATGAAAAAAATCAAATCATTTTCATCGATACCCCAGGACTTCACGAAAGCGGTGCTACACTTAATCAACTGCTTGTCCAAAGTGCTATTAAATCTATGGGGGATTGTGATGTGATTTTATTTGTGGCGAGTGTTTTTGATAGTACAAAAGACTATGAAAATTTTCTTAGTCTAAACCCACAAGTACCACATATCATCGCTTTAAATAAAGTAGATTTAACCGACAATGCTACGCTTTTAAAAAAACTTAGCGAATATGCAAAATTTAGCCAACATTTTAAGGCTATCATTCCTTATTCTTCTAAGAAAAAAAGCTATAAAAAAGGCTTGTTAGATGAGATAGTAAAATATCTTGACGAACATGAATATTTTTATGATCCTGAATTTTTAAGTGCGAGTAGCGAAAAAGAACTTTATAGAGATTTCATACTTGAAAGTATTTATGAAAATTTAAGCGATGAGCTTCCTTATAGTAGCGAAGTGCTTATCCATCGCACCAAAGACACACCTAATCTTTTAATCCTAGAAGCCAATATCATCACCGATACAAACTCTCACAAGGGTATGCTTATAGGAAAAGAAGGGGCGACTTTAAAAAGAATAGGCAAAGATGCACGCTTTAAAATTTCAAAACTTGCACAAAAAAAGGTACTTTTAAAGCTTTTCGTAACAGTGAAAAAAAACTGGCAAAAAGATGAAGAATTTTTAAAAAAACTTTTAAATGATGAAAATTAATTCATTAAATAAAATAAATTTTATAAAATCTACAGATTTGCTTTATGCTCAAAGAACAGGAATATCCAAAGAAGACGAACTTTTTAACAATTTAACCGCAGATTTTAAGCTAAGCAAACCCTTTGACTATCAAATAGCTTTTTTTAAACATAATGAAATTTATCATTGTTTTTTAGCGCCTGTTTACAAATTGAAAAAAAGCCGTTTTTGCTTTCCTGAGCCTTTAATTTTTCAAGCTTTATTTGATGAAAGATTTATTGAGGAAAGTGATTATTGTGTTTTAAATTTATATGATCAAACTTTATATTTATATTTTTACCAAGAAGGAAAATTTATCAATCTTAAAAAAATCGAAAATTTCAACCCAGGTAATATGGATTTATTTTTTAAACAAAATCGATTTACAGAACTTTTAAAACACTATGAAAGCAAATTGCTACTTTATCAGGATTTGGATACAATCAAACATTACTTCTCATCTCAAATAAAATGTTTAAATCTAAATGATATTCTTGATAAAAATAGTTTATTGAAATTAAGTTCATATAGTATAAAAAATCTAGATCAAAATTGTAATTTTATCAAGCATAATAAAATAAAAATATCTATTTCTTTTAAAATTATATTAATATTTATTTTTAGCTTTAGTCTTAGCATGATGATTTTATTATTTAAAGATTTTATAGAGTACAAACAAAATAAGGAAATTCAAAATAAAAATTTTATCATACAAGAAGAAATTTCCAAACTAAAACAAGATAAGCAAAAATTATTAACAAACATACAAGATTTAAACTTTACTCTTTCCAATAAAATATCATCTACACAACAACAATTTCATATTTTATCCACCATAACAAAAGAAATCAATTTAGATAAAAATAAAGCAATCATTCTAAATCAAATCATATCATGGCTTAACTCCAATGACCTTAAAATCACAAATCTTGAATTTGAACAAACAAAAATCATTCTTTCTTTTATCGATGAAAACCACTTTAAAAGAGCATTAGAAAATCTAAATTCTGCTTTTAAAATTCTTGATAAAAATGAAGAAACATTTAATATCATATTAGAAGTCATACATGAATAAAATAGAAGTATTTTTGCAAAATTTAAATCCTAGGGAAAAATTTCTTTTTATTTCTTTTATCTGCCTTTGTGCTTTGTTTTTAGCTTTTAAAATTCACGATCACTTTTTGGAAGATATTTTTCAAAAAACATTAGTAGAACATAATTACCTTGCATTAAATGAAGCAAAAATAGAAAATTCACATCTTAAAGAAATAGAGACAAAGCTAACAAAACAGATAAAAACAGAGGAAGAAAAATTAAAATACTATAAAGAAAAATTACATTTATTTTCTTATGATAAAGATTTTTTCAATAAAAAAATCAATAATTTATCCAAAAATTTAATCATTAATGAAATAAAATTTTCCCAAGAAAACAAAAATTTTATTCACTATAATTATGTTTCTCTAAGTTTAAATAGCAACTTTAAAGACTTACTCAATTTTATACAAAATTTAGAAAATCTTCCTATAGCTTTAAAAATTGATAAAATAAAACTATACAATACACAGGGTTTAAAATTAAAGCTTGATTTAATGTTTAAATTTGTTAATTTATAATAATATTAAAATATTATATTTTTAAATATTATTATAAAAAAAATATTTAAAAATATTGTAATTTAATTATTTTTCTATTACTATTAGTTAAAATATTTTAAGCATAAAAAAGAAAGGTATTGGGAAGTGACTAAACAAGAAATACAAAAACTCGATACAAATTTCCTGGGTCATCCCAAGCCTTTATTCTCTCTATCAATGGTAGAACTTTGGGAAAGATTTGCTTTTTATGGCATACGATCTTTACTTGTGCTTTTCATGGCAACAACCATAAGCAAAGGTGGACTTGGAATAAGTACTGAATACACCTCGGCAATTTATGGCATTTTTGCAGGATGCTTGTATTTAACAGCACTTCCTGGAGGCTGGATTACTGATAATTATTTAGGGCAAAAAAGGCTTTATTTTTAGGTTCTTTTATTATAGCTTTAGGACATATTAGCATAGCCTTATCTATTTTAAGCACACCTATGTTTTTCTTAGGGCTTACTTTTATCATTATTGGTACTGGATTTTTTAAAACTAGCGCTTCTGTAACAGTTGGAATGTTATATAAACAAAATGATACAAGATGCGATACTGGCTATACGATTTTTTATATAGGAATTAACATTGGAGCATTCATTGCTCCTCTTATATGTGGTTTTGTTCAAGCAAAATGGAATTATCATTTAGGATTTTGCATAGAGGGGGGGGGTAGATATGCTAATCTCTTTGCTTATTTTATATTTTAAAGCTGTCCCTGAGCTTGAAGAATTTCATAAAAATTGTACCTTAAAGCAAAACTGGGAACAACCATTTAAAAAAGTAAAAATTTAACTCTTATGCTAAAGTATAAGCCTGTTAAGTATTATTGGATTTTTTCTAATTTTTATTAATCTTGTAGATATTAATCTCATGATACTATCAAAAAAACTTCTAATTGTAATTTTACTATGTTTGGACTCTCTATAATGGCTGAGATTGCCCCTGATTTAATCAAAAATCAAATCATGGGACTTTTGGTTTGTAGCAAGTGCGCTTGGAAATTTTGTTGCAGGATTTATAGAAGAAAATGTCAATATTAAAAAAATCGATCAACTTCCCAGTATTTTTAGGCAATGTATGTGGATGCTTTTTGTTGTAGCGCTTTTACTTTTTATTGCCAAAAAATCAATTTATAAAATTCTTAACGAAAAAAATAAGCAATTATCTAATTAAACTTAAAATACAAAATACACCAAAGTTGAAAATTGATCTTAATATTTCTTTTTTTATATTTGCAAAAAAGTAACATTATGATATAAATCATTTAAAAATATTACAAAGTTATACATATTTTTTAATTTCTTGTCTATAATTTATAAATAAAAATACACAAAGGACATAAATTGAGTAAAAATGTAAAAAATTTAGATACTTCATTTTTTGGACATCCAAAACCACTTTTATCTCTTTCGCTTACTGAGCTTTGGGAAAGATTTTCTTTTTACGGAATTCGTCCCTTGCTTTACCTTTTTATGATAGCAAGTTTTGAAAAAAGTGGAATGAGCTTAAAACCTGAAGAAGCAAGTGCAATTATGGGAATTTTTGCAAGTTGTTTATATCTTGCTGCTTTGCCAGGTGGATGGCTTGCGGATAATTACTTAGGACAAAAAAGAGCAATTTTACTAGGTGCTTTAACTATAGCATTTGGACATTTGTGCATAGCCTTTTCTTATTTTAACAATAAAATGATTTTTGTTGGTATGGTTTTTTGGTTATAGGTACAGGACTTTTTAAAACTTGTGCTTCTGTAATGGTTGGAATGCTTTATAAAAAAAATGATGCAAGGCGTGACTCTGGTTTTACTCTTTTTTATATGTGCTTTAATTTTGGTGCTTTTGTAGCTCCTTTAATTTGCGGCTTTTTACAAAAAGAATACGGATGGCATTTTGGTTTTGGTGCAGGTGGGATTGGTATGCTTTTAGCGGTAATTATTTTCTACCTAAAAACTATGCCTGATTTAAAAGAATTTGATGAAAAAGTTGGCATAGACTCTACTTGGGATAGACCAAGCAAAAAAAGCAAAAACGCATTTTACATCATCATTGTATCAGGTATTGTTTTGCTTGGAGCAATATTTTTAATCCTTGGTGGTTTTATAAAATTAGATGCACAAGTTATTAATAAAAATATTATTTTAACTATCTTAGCTTGTGCTGGAATTTATTTTTTATATCTTTTCGCTTTTACTTCTTTAAAAATAGAAGAAAAAAGAAATTTAATTATTTTTATTGTTTTGTTTTTAGCAGCTGCGTTATTTTGGTCAGTATATGAGCAACAATACACTTCTTTTAATTTTTTTGCAGAAAAATTAACAGATAAAACCATATTAAATTATGAAATTCCTACAATATGGTTTCAATCTCTTGGAGGTTTATTTGTTATACTTTTTGCACCTTTTAGTGCTTTTATATGGACTATATGTGCCAAAAATAATAAAGAAATTTCATCTATTATTAAATTTGCACTAGGACTTTTGGGTGCAGCTTTAGCATTTTTAATAATGGCTTTAGCTTCAAATCATGCAATTAGTTTAAATGGCGATGCTGATACATTAAGAGAAAATTTAGAAAATTCATCACAAATTATTTTAGTTTCACCTTGGTGGCTTGTTAGTAGCTTTTTGCTTATGGTTTTAGGAGAGCTTTGCCTTTCTCCTGTGGGACTTTCTATAATGACAAAAATTGCACCTAATTTAATTAAATCTCAAGTCATGGGACTTTGGTTTGTAGCAAGTGCATTAGGCAATGCTTTAGCTGGATTCATAGGTGGTAAAGCAAGTAAAGAAAATATAGCTTATTTGCCAAATTTATTTTACCAATGTATGTGGATATTACTTGGTGCTGTTATAATTTTACTTATACTCAAAAAACCTATCAATAAAATACTAAAAAATTAATATTAAGGAGAAAATATGAGTATTTACAAACAAAGAGTATTAGAACTTAGAAGATTAATGAAAGAAAATAATATTGACGCCTATCTCATCTTAAGTGCTGATCCGCATTTGAGCGAATATTTACCAGAATATTACAAAAACAGAGTCTTTATCAGTGGCTTTAAGGGTTCTGTTGGAACAGTTCTTATCACACAAGAAGAGGGCTTTTTGTGGGTAGATGGAAGATATTGGCTTCAAGCACAAAAGGAATTAGAAGGTAGTGGCATACTTTTACAAAAGCAAGATGCTAAAAATACTTTTACCAAATGGTTGGAAAAAAATTTAAGCGAAGATCAAATTTTAGGCATCGATTTTGCACTTTTACCTTTATCTTTGCAAAAAGATTTAAAGATTAATTGCAAGGCAAATTTAAAACATATAGATTTAATAAGTCCACTTTGGAAAGATCGTCCCACTTTACCACAAGAAAAAATTTATGAACACGAACTAGAATACTGCTCTTACTCAAGAAAAGAAAAATTAGCATTAGTGCGTCAAAAAATGAAAAATTTAAATGCTACTTCTCATTTAATCTCCAGCCTTGATGATATAGCTTGGCTTACAAATTTAAGAGGGAATGATGTAAATTATAATCCTGTATTTTTAAGTCATTTGCTAATCTTGGAAGACAAAGCTTTGCTTTTTGTTGATCAGAAAAAAGTAAATTCAGAACTTGAAAAAAAATTAAATTTAGATGGGTTTTGGCTTAAAAATTATGATGAAATCATCATGGAGCTTGAAAAACTTACAAATACAAATTTGCTTATTGAACCTTCAAAAATGACCGCTTTACTCATAAATTCTTTAGACAAAAGCGTAAAAATCATCCAAGAAATTAATCCAAGCACTCACTTAAAAGCAGCTAAAAATACAAAAGAAATAGTGCATATACAAGATGCTATGATAGAAGATGGAGTGGCTTTATGTAAATTTTTTGCATGGCTTGAAGAAGCAATAGAAAATAAAGAATTAATAAGCGAATTAGACATAGATGCTAAAGCAAGCGAATTTAGAGCACAAAGCAAGTACTACATAAGTGATAGTTTTGCCACTATAGCAGGTTTTAACGAAAACGCAGCATATCCACATTATAAAGCCACAAAAGAGAGTTTTGCTTATCTTAAAAAAGATGGGCTTTTACTTATTGATTCTGGTGGACAATATAAAAACGGCACAACAGATATTACACGCGTTGTACCAATAGGAAAGGCTAATGCAGAACAAATTCGTGACTATACCTTGGTTTTAAAAGCACATATTGCCATTTCCAGTGCAATTTTTCCAAAAGATATAGCTATGCCCTTACTTGATGCAATCACACGCGCACCTTTATGGAAAGAACAAATTGACTATATACACGGCACAGGACATGGCGTGGGATATTTTTTAAATGTCCATGAAGGTCCACAAGTTTTATCTTATCTATCCCCTGTGCTTGAAAAAACAAAAGCCAAAGAAGGTATGCTAACCTCCATAGAACCAGGTATTTATAAAGTAGGTAAATGGGGTATAAGACTTGAAAATTTAGTTATTCATACCAAAGTAGAAAATCCTAAAAATAAAGATTTTGGAGAGTTTTTATACTTTAAACCTGTTACTCTTTGTCCTTTTGAAATATCTTGTATTGATACAAAAATGTTAGATGAAAAAGAAAAAGAGTGGTTAAACAATTACCACAAAGAAGTATTTGAAAAACTTTCTCCTAAGCTAGGTGATTATCCAAAAGCTCTAGTTTGGCTTAAAAAAAGAACAAAAGCCATCTTTTAAGATACTTTTGTTAACATAGATAAATTTTCCTTGTATTAAACTTATAATTTGTTTAATACAAGGTTTTTAAACCAATTGCTAAAAAAGTTTTTTTGAAAAACTCGATTTACAACTAAAAATTATTTAAAATATCCAAGTTCAATCATTTTTTGATAAATTTTAGCTACAGTTGCCCCTGAAGTAATATTTCTCCCACCATGTTCCAAAAGAACGGTAACTACATATTTTGGCTTAGAATAAGGAGCATAAGAAGTGAGCCACGCATGAGATCTAGTATAATACTCAAATTGTTTTTCATCAACCCTATTTTTATCTGTCTGTGAAAATCCCACAACCTGAGCAGTTCCTGTTTTTGCTGCAACTTTCACATCAAGATTATGCAAATAACGATAAGAGGTTCCTCCTTGCTCATTGGCAACAGCATACATTGCATCTCTTATATAAGGCAATTGACTCTTTTCAAATAAAGTAAAAATTTCTTTTTTATTTTCATCCATTTGATTTTCTATAGTTGTATTGTTATTTTCTATGCTTTTTAAAAAATGAGGTATAACCTCTCCACCTTTTGCGATTTGAGCTGTATATCTAGCAATTTGCATAGGTGTTGCAAGAAAACCACCTTGACCTATAGCCGTATTTAAAGTATCACCTTGAAACCAAGATTGTCTATATCTTTGCATCTTCCATTCTTTACTTGGCAAAGTTCCTACAAATTCACTAGGTAAATCTACCCCTGTTTTCGCTCCAAAACCAATGCGAGATAAAGTTTCACTTATTTGATCGATTCCAACTTGCAAACTGCCATTATAAAAATAAACATCACAACTATATTTTATCGCATGTTTTAAATCCACAGGTCCATGGCCTGATCGATTCCAACATCTAAAAAACCTGCCTCCAAGCTCAATACTTCCATTGCAAACATATTGAGTTGATGGACTAATATTTTTAGAATTTAAAAAAGAAAGCCCTACTCCCATTTTTACAACAGAACCTGGAGGATAATATCCATTTATAAGTTTATTTGTAAAAGGATGATCAAGACTATTTGAAAGCTCATCCCAATCCTTAAAAGAAATCCCTGTTACAAAAGGATTAAGATCATATTCAGGGAAACTCCCTGCAGCTAAAATAGATCCATCATTTACATTCATAATTATAGCAGCTCCAGCATTCCCTTCAAACAATGAAGTTAAATAAGACTGAAGCTCTATATCTATCGTAAGTTCTATATCATTAGACATAGCAGGAGTGTAAGAAAGCTGTTCTACTTCTTGATTTAAGGCATTAACCTTATAAACCCTAGTTCCTTTTTCTCCTTGTAAAATATCATTATAATAGCGTTCTATACCACTTTTTCCCGTATAATTAGAAAGTTTTGCTATTTCATTTTCTTGAACATCTTGCAAATTTGCCTTACCTACATACCCAATAATATGCGAAGCTAATTTTCCAAAAGGATATTTTCTTTTTACAACAGGATCTATTTTTATTGTTTTATTAAGATTTAACTCTGAATAATGCGGAATAATCTCATCATAGGGTATAAAATCTACAACTTTAATAAAATCTTGATTATAGTAAGAATCATTTCTCTTATAAATTTCTGCTAATTTACTAGCATTTAAATCGGGAAATAAATTTGTAAGTTCAGATAATTCTTTATCCAAAATTCCTTTATTTGACTTTTTAATACTCAAATAAGGTTTAATAGAAATACTAAAACCCAAATCATTAATAGCCAATAAAGTTCCATTTCTATCTGTAATTTGACCCCTAACAGGTGGCAAAAATTCAGTTTTTATGGCATTTTGTTTAGCAAGCTCTTCATAATATACATTTGATTTTATACTCAAATAATACACACGACTTAATAAAAATATAAAAAACAATAGTATAAATCCAACAACTAAACGCATTCTCATTTAAATTTTACCTTTAAAAAACACATAAGCTAAACAACATTCTATAAAAACTAAAACAATATACGCCCATCCTAAAATTTTAATTTTTTCATCTCCAATATAAGACAATATCATATCCAAAAACAAAATAATGCCGTAAGCACAAAGCACAAAAACAACAGGGATAAATTTACCAATTTTTAAATTTGTCTTAATCCAATCTGCACAAAGATAATAAAAAATAAAAAATGCCAACCAAGATGAAAAAATAAAAAAATTATAAGTTATATCAGTAAAAAATAAAAAAAATAAAGAAAAATACCATCTAAAATCAAGCTTTGAAAAAGTTCTTTCTCTCTCTTCTAGTAAGCAAAACATATAACAGAAAAAAATCCCATAAAGTAACGGAGCATATACAAAAGTCGAACCAAGAATCTGATAGATTAGAAAAAAAAATCCTAAAAAGACATAAGCTCCATTAAATTTTGCTTTATAAGCACTTAAATTTCTTCTCATTTACCAAGACCTAAAGTTTGATTGATAATAATATCTTCCAAAGAATCAAGGCCAAATTTATTCAAATTTGAAACTAAAATAGAGTCTTTAAATTCATTTTTTAACTTAGCTTTTTCACTTTGATTTAATTTATCGCATTTGGTAAAAACTTTTAAAATTTTTTGATCAGGTCGTAAAAATCTTTTCAAATAGTCATTTAAATTTACATCGATCTCTAAATGAGTATGTCTTGAATCGATCAAATGTATAAATAACTTTATCGAGGTTCTTAATTTTAAAAATTCATCTAAGTTTTGATTCCATATTTCTTTTAAATTTTTAGAAACCTTTGCATAACCAAACCCTGGCAAATCGATAAAATTGATATTAAATTTTTCTTCATTTCTTTTGCAAGTTACTTCGAAAAAATTTATAAGCTGAGTTTTTCCAGGAGTTGCCGAACTTTTGGCTAAATTTTTTTGTTTACACAAAGAATTGATTAAAGAACTTTTTCCGACATTAGAACGCCCCAAAAATGCTACTTCACTAAAATTTGAGCTCAAATTCTCATCAAATTTCACTAAAGAAGTGATAAATTTAGCACTAATTATCATTTATCTTTAAGGTCAAATACAAAACGAGCAGGTTTTTGATTCTTGCTCTCTACTCGATAAATATTAGCTTTTCTATCGACTATTATTTTATCACCAAAAAGTTTTTGATTGCTTCCAAGCTCATTTATATAAGCATGACCATTAATCTCGTAAGTATCTTTAATAACATTATAAATAAATTTATCTCCACTACCTTTATAAGTTTTACCTTTTAAAACAATCTTAAACCTAGCATTTTGCATTGCTTCATAACGAATAGGTTTGCGATTTTTATCCGTATAAATAATCAATTTTTCAGAATTTAAAATATCATCACCCCTAATTACTTCTACATTTCCACTAAGAATACTTTCACCCTTATTTTCATCTGAGTAAAAATTTAAAGCTTTTACTTCAATTTGAGTTGCCCAAGTTACACTTACACAAGCTAACAATAAAATTATTTGTCTTGCAACCACGCATTTACTCCTTGGATATTTAAAATTTTGTTTTTTACATCATAGTTTAAAGTATTTCCGTTAATAATACTTCCATTGATCAGAGCTTTAAAATTAGTATTTGTGTGTAAAATTTTATCCTTAGGTTGGTATTCTACCTCTTGAGAAATAATTTTGACATTATCAGAACCTATATAAGTAACATTTCCTTCAAACAAAACCTTGCTCATATCTTTATTAAAAAACTCTAAACGATTTGCACTAAGATTAAAATCTAAATTTAAAGTAATAAAATCATTAAATTCATCTCTATCTGTATATCTCACCCAAGAATTTGCCTTATAATATGCCTTAATTGTACTAGCATTACTCTCATAAGCTTTCAAATTTTTAGCCTCAATATTTTTAAAATTTAAAGCATTAGTTTGCAAATTCAAAGAATACGGATCTTGCAAACTTAAAATCGTAAAAGTAATTGTAAAAAGAGCAATTAAAATTCCAAAAATTTTTATAGCCAAAGCTTATTCCATTCTTCTTCTAGATGATTTTTTTCTACTAAAATTTCTATCATCTGTGCTACAGCAGCCTTACCACCTTTTTTGCTAAGCACTATGTCTACATTTAAATCTTTATGACCATCTTTTGGCTTAAAACTAAGCCCTACACTTTCAAGCAAAGCCTTATCGTTAAAATAATCTCCAATAGCCGCACACTGAGAAAAATCTAAATTAAGTTTTTGCAAAATTTCTTTTGCGCAAGCTAACTTATCCTTAACACCTTGATATAAAATTTCTATTTTTAAATCTTTAGCTCTTTTTTCAACACAAGGACAATTTCTACCTGTAATAATAGCAATTTTTTTACCAAGCTTTAGCCAAGCCTCGATAGCCGCTCCATCTTTTACATCAAATTCTTTAATAAATTCTCCATTAGAAGTATAAATAATTTTTCCATCAGTTAAACAGCCATCTACATCCAAAAAAATCAATTCTGTCATAATTTCTACTCTCTTACAACAAATGCGCCTGAAAATGCACCACTTGCAGCAAAATCCCTTGCTTCATCTTCACTTCTAAAGCCTGTTAAGAAAACGCGATTTAACCCATCCGCTGAACTTGTGCGTATAGTGGAGCTATAAGTTCTATAAGTTTTATATCTTGCTGCTATCGTTTGTGCTCCAGCTGGGTTTTTAAAGGCTCCAATTTGAACCATGAAATTTCCACCTTCATAAATTTGTCCATTATTTGCAATCTCTCCACTATTTCCATAGTTTACATTAGAATGTACAATATTATTACCCGAGCTACTTGAACCAAATCCTATAACCTCAAGCCTTACTGGAGCTGTTCCTGAAGCAATCATATCAATTTGACTAGCAGCTCCTTTTGATAAATCTATAATACGATTATTTACAAAAGGACCTCTATCATTCACACGAACGGTAACTTGACGATTGTTATTTAGATTAGTTACTTTTAAAATGGTATTCATAGGTAAAGTTTTATGAGCCGCGGTTAAACCGTTTTGATTATAGGTTTCGCCATTAGAGGTTTTTTTACCATGAAAACCTGGACCATACCAACTTGCAATACCATCAGCAGTTTCACCTACTGCTACAACAGTAGGATAGTAAGTTTTACCGTTGATAGTATAAGGCTTCATCGTTCCTTTAGTCCCTGAAGAACTAGGACTGCTTTTAAAATCATTTGAAGGATAATACACTTGAGCATTATCCAAGCTAGAAAAAAAACTAGTGCCTAAACAACCACTAAAAAATAAAGCCCCTAGACTAACGGCTGACAACTTTAGTGTAATTGTTTTTATTTGCATTTTTATTCTCCTTGATTGGTATAATTAATTTTTGATTAATACTAAGATGATTTTTTGCTATTTTATTGAATTCTCGAATTTCATCAACACTTATATTATAATTTTTTGCTATTTTATATAAAGAGTCACCAGACTTAACGGTATAAGTTCTTGTCATAGGTATAGTTGTATCAACCTTTGCAAGTTTTTCTGCTTTAAAATTTTTATCAAAAAATGCTACTTTATTAAGTGGTATATACATATAATACCCTTTACCAGGAGGCGTAAAATTATGTTTAAATTGTGGATTATATTTCTTAAAAGTTGCAAGATCCATATTTAAATTTTTAGCTATTTCTTTTAAAGATGCAGAAGAAGGCACATCAACTTTTGCAAATTCATTGCTTAAAGCATAATTCATTAAAGACGCATCTTTATCTAATAAAAAATCCCTATCATTAGCTAAAAAAGCAAGCGTTAAAATCTTTCTTATAAAATTTCTAGTTTCTAAAGAAAGATATTTCTTATCAGGGTTCAATAAAACACTTAAATCATCACTTCCTGCTTGCTTGATAGCTTGTCTTAGCTTGCCATTTCCGCAATTATAAGCTAAAAGTGCCAAATACCATTTGCCAAATTCTTCTTTTAACTCTTTTAAATAATTTGTAGCGGCATAAGTTGACTTGACCGGATCACGCCTTTCATCAACATAAGCATCGATTCTTAAACCCAAATTTCTAGCTGTTGGTTGCATAAATTGCCAAACCCCTACAGCCTTGGCATTAGAAACACTATGAGTTTTCAAGCCTGATTCAACCATAGCTAGATACAAAATCTCATCAGGAACTTCCTGCTGGGCTAAAATTTTTCTTATCATAGGAGTAACTTTTGAAAAATTTTGCATACTATCTATTAAAGTTTGAGCATGTTTTGATTTTATATCTTGTTGAGTTTGCACAAAAATCAAATCACTAATAAAACTTGGATTAATATCTAAATTTCTTAAAACATTCATTTGTCTTTCATAAAATTCAGGAGTATTAATTTGTGCAAAAAGAAAATTAAAACATATTAAAAAACACAATAAAATTTTTTTCATTAATAACCTTTAAAAAATAATTTTTCAGAATTGTTAAAACAAATTTCTAGAAGCTCTTTTCTTGATAAATTCAATACTTCACACATTTTGTTTGCTACAAATTGAGTTAACAAAGGTTCATTTCTTTTACCGCGATAAGGCTCTGGAGTAAGATATGGAGCATCAGTTTCAAGTAGTAGTTTATCTTTTGGAATTTTAGGCAAAATCTCAACTAATTTCTTAGCATTTTTAAAAGTTAAAACTCCCCCAATACCAAAATAAAATCCCTCTTCAAAAAGAGTTAGCAAATGTTCGCTTGCATTAAAGCAGTGTAAAACTCCTCCTACAAGATCCTTAGAATACCCATGTAAAATCTCATAAGTATCATGATTTGCTTCTCTTGAGTGGATGATAACAGGTTTTTTAAATTCAATAGCAAGTTCAAGCTGTGCGGTAAAAATCTTTTTTTGATTTTCTTTTTCTTTTTGAATTTCTTCAGCAAGATCACTTTTAAAACGAAAATAATCAAGCCCACATTCACCTACAGCTACACACTTTTCATCGCATAAATACTGCCTTAAAATTTTCTCATCATAATTATCAATTTCATAAGGATGCACCCCTGCTGCAAAAAAAATATTTTTATATTTATGAGCAATTGTAGCTGCATAGGGCAAATCTTTTATATCAGCACCAGGTATGATGATTTTCTCTATACCATTTTTAAAAGCACGATTTAAAGTTTCATCTAAATCATCTTTAAATGCTTCACTGTCTAGATGGCAATGCGTATCAACAATCCTTAAACCATCTTGAAAATCAAGATTTAAGAACATACTTCAACTCTATCCTTGCCATTATCTTTTGCTTGAGACAATATTTTACTTGCTTTATCAACCAAAGAATCAATCTTATCTCCACTTTTTCCAAAAACCACGCCTATAGAAGCTGTAAAAAAGACTTCATCTAAATTAACTAAAACACCAGCTTTTTTTATATTTACTCGTATACGAGAAAAGATTTTAATCGCTCTTTCTTGGGATATATTTTTAAGCAAAATGCAAATTTTTTCTGCACTATATCTACCTACAAGATCTCTTCCTTTAGTTTCATTAACTATTTCATTGGCGCAGATTTTAATTACTTCATCACCAACTTCACGGCCGTATTCATCGTTAATCATTTGAAGATTATCTATATCCAAGAAAGCAAAAGCAAATTCCTCGTCTTTTGTTGCTATTTCGTTAAAATAATCATCTATTCCATCGATTAAAGCATTATAATTTTTAACCCCAGATACAGGATCTAAAACATTATAAGTGCTTAAAAATTTTTTATCATCCATGTAAGATAAACAACGATCTAAGCGACAATTAAAACTTTCTTTGCTTAAAGGCTTAAACAAATACTCATTAACTCCATTTTTAAAAGAATTTGCTTCAAATGAATCATTATGATCCCCCAAAAGAATCACACCTAATTCATCATCACTAAAACGTTCTCTTACTTGAGTCAAAAGCTCAAAACCGCTAATTACTGGCATATTGACATCTGCTATAATAAGCTTAACATCATTATTATCATTTAAATAACTCATTGCTTCTTCACCATGAGCTGCAGCTAAAACATTAAATTGTCTTTGAGTAAGTATTTTTTTAATTTCATTACGTTCAGGTAGCTTGCTCATAGCTAAAATCACTTTAGTTTTTGCATATTGATTAAGCTTTACAATAGAACTAATAATCTCATCAATGCAAGTTTCACTTTCTTTAAAAATATAATCTAATATATCTTTATCCATAAATTTTTCTTTAGTAGCCTTATCACCACTAGCTGTAAGAACAATAGCAGGAATTTTCTTTTCTATAACATAATCCACAACTTCACCATTTGGGGCATCTGGCAAACATAAATCCACAAAAGCTAAAAAATAATCATTATTCACTAATTCCTTAGCTTCGGCGAAACCAAAAGCAATATCTACCTCATAATCTAAAGTCATTTGAATTTTTTTAGCTAAAAGTTTGCCGAGCATTTTATTGTCATCAATAATTAAAATTTTCTTATTCATAGTGTGTAAAATACCTTTATATCTAAAATTTTTAATATATTTGCTTCAAAGAAAGGAAATTTTATAGTTATATATTCTAACATAGTAAAATAAAAAATCCGCTTAATTCTTAAACAAGGTCTTAGCAAATTCGATTGCTTCATCACTAACAAGCTCTCCGCTTACCATCCTAGCAAGCTCTTTAATTCTTTCTTCTTGATCAAGCTTTTTTACCTTGCTTTCTTCGCCATTTTTTTCAACTAAAAAATGATTATGTGCCTTAGAGGAAAGTTGAGGCAAATGAGAAATAGCAAAAATTTGATAAAACTTAGAAAGCTCTTCTAAAACCTTGGCTATACTCATAGCCTCTTTTCCACTTAAATTTGCATCAATTTCATCTAAAAATAATATCCCTTTACCTGCATTTAAAATTTTACATTCTGTGGCTATAAAAGCAAGTCTTAAGCGATTTAATTCACCCGAACTTAAATTTTTTAAATGAGCTAAATTAATATCTAGCATTATCTCATCTTTGCCTAAAATTGAAATTTTTTCATTTTCTTTAAGTGTCAAACTTGCGTCTTTCATATAAAGATCTTTAAGATAATTATTTAAACATTTTTCTAATTTTTTAAGGTTTTTCTTTCTTGTTTGACTTAAAATTTGCGCTTTTTCTTCTAATTTTTGTTTTAATTCTTGAAATTTTTTTTCAAGTTCTTTTTTTTCAAAACTTAAATTTTCATAATGTTCTAGTTCATGTTTTTTTTGTTTTAAAACCTCTAAAGCATTTTCTATGCTTTCATAACGCTTGATGAGATAGGACAAATTTTCAATGCGATCTAAAAGCGTCTCCACATCAAAATCCAAATCTTCCATTTTTTGATTTTCACAAATCACGCGTAATTCATTTAAACATTCACTAAAAAAACTTGCATCAACTTCGCTTAAATTTAAAGCTTCAATAACAACTTTTTCAAGTTCAAAAATACGCTCTGCCTTACTCCAAGCTTCTTCTAATTTATCTTTTTTAGAAAGCTTTTTTTTAAGTATTAAAAGCTCTTCATACTCACCTATTTTAGGATTAATGCTTGAAATTTTTTCAATTTGCACTCTAGCTAATTCTTTTAATTCTTCTACTTTTTTTTCTTCTTCCAAAATTGCATTAAGCTCATTAGAAATTTGACTATAAGCATTAAAATCTTTTTTAAAATCTTCTAAAAAGGAAATAAAATTTGTATTTTCTTGCATTTCTAAGGCATCTAAGAGATTTAAAAATTTTTCATTTCCAAATTCGTTATTTTCCTTTGCGCTTAAATACTTAATAAAAGTTTTACTTAAATTTTGCAAATTTTTTTTCGCTATGCTTTGATTGTTAATAAAATATTTTGTGTTTTTTTCTTTTAAAAGCTTAAAAACATTCTCCTCTTCGCTTTCTATGCCAAAACTTTCTAAATCTAACTTATCATCTAGTTCTATTTCGACAATTTTAGCCTCACTTTCACTCAAAGAAAATGCGGATAAAATTCCTTTAAACAAAACTGATTTTCCAGCTCCACTTAGGCCTGTAAAAACGGTAAGCCCTTTAGAAATTTCAAGCTCAGCCTTTTTAAAACCAAGATTTTCTTTCATAAAAATTCTATTTATCATCAATTTCCCCAGTGTAATTTTTCTTTTAAAATTTGAAAATAATCCCTATTTTTTGGGTGAATTAAAGCCACATTTTTATCACTTAAACCCACTTTTATACTTTTAAAATCATTCATTTTATAATTTTCTTGCCCATCAATACAAAGTATGCAATCCTTTGCCATAATCTCTATTTCAAAACCTTTTGGCAAAACAATAGGGCGTTGTGTTAAAGAATGAGAACAAACAGGAGTTAAGATAAAAGCTTGAGCTAAAGTATAAACTATGGGCCCATTTGCGCTTAAATTATAAGCTGTTGAACCCGCAGGAGTTGCAACAATAAGCCCATCTCCAAAATATTCATTAAATTTCTTTTCTTTTCTAAAAACTTCTATATGAGCCATAGAAGCTTGATTGTTTTTACTGATGACCACATCGTTAAAAGCTAATTTTTCTAAAATTTTTCCTTGCTTATCTTCTAAAAAAACACTTAATAAATAAGGCTTTTCTATTCTAAATTCTCCTTGAAAAAAAGCTTGAAAAAAATTTTCAGCTTCATCAACTTTAAAATCTGTTAAAAAACCTAAATGTCCAGCATGAATTCCTAAAACTGCTTTATCATATTCACAAGCTTTACGACATAAAGAAATCAAAGTTCCATCTCCACCTAAAGAAATAACAAAATCAGATATTTTAAACAAATCATCCAATCCATACTTTGGCAAATCTAAAATTTCAGAACTTTCTTTAAACAATACAAGTTCAACTTTATATATAGATAAAATCGATTGAAGTTTTAAAATTTCCTTATCTAAACTCACATTGGGTCGTGTAACAAGTCCGATTTTTTTAATATTTTTATAATCTATTTTATTTTGCATAAAAAATTATATCAAATCTTAGCAAAGCAAAAGAATAAAAATACTATAATTTTGCTCATTATCTTAAAAAATCTTTTTCAAGGAATAAATTTGCGAAGTCATTATAATACAGACTTGGGAATTTCCCATGTTGGTCAAAGCGTTAAACTTTGCGGTTGGGTAAATAGCTACCGCGATCATGGTGGAGTTATTTTTATAGATTTAAGAGATAGAAGTGGTATTATCCAACTTGTTTGCGATCCAAATGATAGCAAAGAAGCTCATGAAATCGCTTCCAATGCAAGAAATGAATTTGTACTTATTGCAGAAGGTGCTATTCGTCCGCGTGGCGAAGGACTTGTAAATCCTAAATTAAAAACAGGAGAAATCGAAGTAGTTGTTTCTAAACTTACCATAGAAAATGAAAGTGCCGTACCTCCTTTTGCTATCGCCGATGAAAGTGTAAATGAAGAATTACGCTTAAAATATCGCTTTTTAGATTTAAGAAATCCTAAACTTTATGAAAATTTTGCCTTGCGTTCTAAAGCTTGTATAGCAGCTAGAAATTCTTTGGCAAATATGGGATTTTTAGAAGTTGAAACCCCTATTCTTACCAAAGCTACTCCCGAAGGCGCAAGAGATTATCTCGTGCCTTCTCGTGTGCATCAGGGTGAATTTTATGCTCTTCCACAAAGCCCTCAGCTTTTCAAACAACTTTTAATGTGTAGCGGTTTTGATCGTTATTTTCAAATCGCAAAATGTTTTAGAGATGAAGATTTAAGAGCTGATCGCCAACCTGAATTCACACAAATTGATGTTGAAATGAGTTTTTGCGAACAAAAAGATGTAATCAATGTAGCTGAAACTTTTTTAAAAGATATTTTCAAAGCTTGCGGCAAAGAAATTCAAACCCCTTTTAGACAAATGCAATACAAAGACGCTATGGAGAATTATGGCTCTGATAAGCCGGATTTAAGATTTGATCTTAAATTTATTGATGTGATTGATATTTTTGCTAAGTCAAATAATGAAATTTTTGCAAATATTGCCAAAGATACAAAGAAAAATCGCATCAAAGCCATACGCGTTCCAAAAGGCGATACTATTTTTTCAAAAAGACAAATGCAAAGATTTGAAGAATTTGTGCGTAAATTTGGTGCTCAAGGCTTAGCTTTTATACAAGTTAAAGAAGATGGACTTAAAGGTCCGCTTTGCAAATTCTTTAGCGAAGAAGATTTAAATGAGCTAAGCAAACGCTGTGAACTTGAAGTAGGAGATGTGGTATTTTTCGGTGCAGGAGCTAAAAAAACCGTGCTTGATTATATGGGAAGATTTAGAATTTTCTTAGCCAACGAGTTAAATCTTATAGATCCAAATGCCTTAGAATTCTTATGGGTTGTTGATTTTCCTATGTTTGAACAAAATGATGATGGAAGTTATTCTGCGATGCACCATCCTTTTACCATGCCAAAAAATATCGATGAGACTGATTTAGAAGAAATTTCATCTATTGCTTATGATGTAGTGTTAAATGGCGTTGAGCTAGGTGGAGGTAGTATAAGAATCCATAAAAACGATATTCAACAAAAAGTATTTAAACTTTTAAATATCGATGAAGAACAACAAAAAGAAAAATTTGGCTTCTTACTTGATGCTTTAAGTTTTGGTGCTCCACCACATGGAGGTATCGCTATAGGACTTGATAGACTCATCATGCTAGTTACAGGAGCAAACAGCATAAGAGAGGTTATAGCCTTTCCAAAAACCCAAAGAGCGCAATGCTTAATGACAGATGCACCATCGCCTGCTAGCAATGAAGCAATGAGAGAATTAGGAATCAAATTAAGGGAGAATATAAAATGAAAGAATTGTTTTTAATCATAGGTGCACCAGGTAGTGGAAAAACTACCGATGCTAGTTTAATCGCACAAGCAGATGCGACAAATATCACACACTATTCAACAGGAGATCTTTTAAGAGCTGAAGTAGCAAGTGGGAGTGAGCTTGGAAAAACTATAGATAGTTTTATATCCAAAGGCAATCTTGTTCCTTTAGATGTTGTTGTAAATACTATAGTTTGCGCACTAAAAGCTGCTCCAACTAAAACTATTATCATCGATGGCTATCCAAGAAGCGTAGAACAAATGATGGAATTTGACAAGGTTTTAAGTGAGCAAAATGAAATTTGTCTTAAAGGTGTTATAGAAGTAAGAGTAAGCGAAGAAGTTGCCAAAGAAAGAGTTTTAGGCAGAAATCGTGGTGCAGATGATAATGAAGAAGTGTTTTATAATAGAATGAAAGTTTATATAGAACCTTTAAATGAAATTTTAGATTTTTATCAAAAGAAAAAACTTCATTTTATTATCGATGGGGAACGCACTATCGAACCTATCGTTGCAGACATGAAAGAACTGATTAAAAAAATTCAAAGTATATAAGGAGAAAAAATGGATTTAAGCAAAATCAAAATCGGAGATATTCCAAATAAAATCAATGCCGTAATTGAAATTCCATACGGATCAAGCATCAAATACGAAATCGATAAAGATAGTGGTGCTATCATGGTAGATCGCGTTATGGCTAGTGCGATGTTTTACCCAGCAAACTATGGTTTTATTGCCAATACTTTGGCTGATGATGGTGATCCTGTGGATATTTTAGTGCTTAATGAATATCCTATCCAAGCTGGAGCCGTGATTCCTTGCCGCTTAATCGGTGTTTTAATCATGGAAGATGAAAGCGGAATGGATGAAAAACTTCTTGCAGTTCCAAATTCAAAAATAGATGCAAGATATGACAATATAAAAACTTACACAGATTTACCACAAGCAACTTTAAATAAAATCAAAAATTTCTTTGAAACTTATAAAATTTTAGAGCCAAACAAATGGGTTAAAGTACAAGATTTTAAAGATGAAAAAGCTGCAATTGAAATTTTAGAAAAAGCAATCAAAAACTACAAATAATCCTAGCCCTTCAAAGGGCTAAACTCAAGGAAAACTCGCAATGAAAAATATCGTTTTAGGTGGTGGTTGTTTTTGGTGTGTTGAAGCCGTATTTGAACGCCTAAAAGGTGTAATCGATACTGAAGTTGGATATAGCGGAGGAAATCCAAATCCTAGCTATGAAAGCGTGTGTAATGGTGATGATAACATAGAAGTTGTCAAAATAAATTACGATGAAAAACAAATCTCTCTTCTTGAAATCTTAACACTCTTTTTTAAAATTCATGATCCAACAAGTATAGATAAACAAGGTGGAGATATTGGTATACAATATCGCTCAATAATCTTTTACGAAAATGAAGAAGATAAAATTTTAGCTCAAAATTTCATCGAAGAACAGCAAAAAATATTTAGCAAAAAATAGTTACTAAAATTTCAAGATTGCAAACTTACTACAAAGCTGAAAACTATCATCAACATTATTTTATAAATAATCCCAATCAAGGATATTGTCAAGCTGTAATAGTTCCAAAACTGCAAAAAATACAATCAGACTAATTTCATCTTTTTAAGGTTAAAAAAATTTCAACTTTATTCACAGCCTTTTCACGCTGTGATTTTCTTTTCAAAGTACTTAAAAATAGAACTTTAAGCTTTAAAATAAAGAAAAAATTATTTATTGTTTTTTAAGTTTTTTTATGAATTTGTATTTAAATGTGAATAATTTTATCAATTAACATAATTTCCTAAGCTTAGCTATAAAAAATCCATCATAGTCTAAGCTTGGTAAAATCCGTCTGCATTTTGAAATTTCAGCAAATTCTTCACTTTGCCCTGCTTTAGCCTCAACATTTTCCAAATCAATATCTAAAAGCTCTAATTTAAACTCGCTTTTTAAAGCATTCTCTATCACTTCTTCATTTTCTTCTTTGGTAAAGGTGCAAGTACTATATACAAGCTCTCCGCCTATTTTTAATGCCTTTAAAGCAGAATGTAGAAGTTTTTTTTGAGTTTTTGCAATATTTTTGATTTCTTTATAACTTTTTTCCAAATCAAAACCTATTTTAGCAAAAGTTGAACAAGGTGCATCAAGTAAAATTTTATCAAATTTTAAAGGACATAAATTGCCTATATTTTTACCATCTTTCATAAAAACTTTAGCATTCACGCCGTAATTTTTAAGATTTTTTTGCAAAATAAAAAATCTATCCCTACTCATCTCATTGCAAGCTAAATAACCTGTATTTTGCATAAAATTTGCAAGATTGATACTTTTACCACCCGGAGCTGCACACATATCAAGAACACTTTGCCCTGCTTTAACTTCTAAATTTAAAGCACACAAATAAGAAGAATAATTTTGTATATAAAAGTGCGCCTCATTAAAAGCTTTCATAGAACTTAAGATAGCCTTATCTTTGGCGTCAAACAAATAACAATAAGCGTTGATCTTTTTAAATTTTAAATTTTGTTTTAAAAATTCTTTTTCTAATTCTTCAATGCTGGTTTTTAAAGCATTTGCAAATACACAAACATTTTTTTCTTGAGTAAAAGAAGATAAAATATTTTGCATTTCATCTTTGGTATAAAGTTTTTCTATTCTAGAGAGCAAAATAATCCTTTATCATGATAAAAGCGGATAAAGAGTCTAATTTACCATCTTTTTTGCGTGTATTGGCTACACCGTATCCTAAAGCTTCTTTACTTGTTCCACTTTCATCTACAAAGCAAATTTCTTTATCAAATTCAAGCAAAGAAACAAAATGCTTAATGCGTCTTGTCATTTCTTCTTCGCTTGATCCACCCTTAGGAATGCCTACAATGAGTAAAGAAATTTCATGTATTTTAAGTAAATTTTTGATTTCATTGGCGGCTTGATTGCGATTTTTTCTTAAAACTGCATCTAAAGGCAAAGCGATCTTTTTATCTACGCAAAGCGCTACACCTATGCGTTTTAAACCTACATCTAAAGCCAAAGCTCTCATACTAAAACCCTTATAAAAAGCCCTTCTATGGAAATTTTTCCCTCAAGTTCGTATTCATAAACTTTTTGTCCATAAATTTTTAAAGCCTCATCAACACTCACACCTTTTTTACAAAACTCTAAAAATTCATCTTGATTTGTATCTATACTTGCAAACTCACTTACAAATTCTTTGAAATCACAAATCAATTTTGCTTTATTTTCCTTTAAAAGCAAATTAGTTGCTGTGCTTTCTCCTAGTCTTTGCGGTAAAACATATAAAGGTTTATTGAGTTCTAAAGCAAGTTTTGCACTTTGCATAGAACCACTTTTTATATCTGCTTGTGCAACTACAACGGCCTTACTTAAAGCAATAACCAAACGATTTCTTAGTAAAAAGTCATAATTTTTTGGCAAATAATCATCTTCGTATTCGCTTAAAGCCAAAGCATTTTCATAAATTTGTTTAATGATTTTTTCATTAGTTCTTGGATAAATTTGATCTAAACCATTAGCAAAAATACCTATAGTATTTGGCATAGCCGCCACACTTGCGGTGATATCCACACCCAAAGCACCGCCACTTACCACACAAAGATGAGCATTTTTAAGCATACTCGCTAAAGAAAAAACACAATTTTTCGTATAAACACTCATACGCCTTGAACCTATAATAGCGATTTTATCTTGTTTTAATAAAGATAAATTTCCTTTATAGTGTAATTTTTTAGGAGGCTTTTTTAAATCTTTAAAAAGTTCTAAAAATTCATCAGGCAAAATTTCACTTGCCATAAATTTCACTCAAATACACAAGATCAACGCCTTTTAACAAATCCTTACTTTGCTCTAAAGCTTTAAAAGTATTTTTCCTAGGATGTCCTATGGCTATAACAAAACCTTTTTTTTGTGCAAGTTTTACCGCACTTTCAAGTTGTTTTTTAACATAATTAACATCATCTTCATTATCCAAAAACATATCTCTTTGTATATAAGGGATACTGAGTTCTTTAGCGATTTTATTTGCCTTAGAATTTCCTATAGTTTTAGAATCTACAAAAAATATATTTTGATTTTTTAAAGCCTCGTAAAGCTTTCTCATAGCTTCTTCATTGCTTGTAAATAAACTTCCTGTGTGATTATTGATATATCTTAAATCCTTAAAATCTTTTTTAATTTGCTTGATTTTTTTAAAAATTCTTTCTTTGCTATCATTTGGATTTAAAGTATCAAGCTCGGGTTTATTGTAATTAATCGCTGCTAAAGGTAAATGCACCATATAAAAATCAAATTTTAAAGCAAGTTTTGGCGTTTCGCTATGGTTTTTATCTGGCGGAAAAAAAGAAGGATTTAACTTTAAATTTAAAGCTTTTAAACCTCTAACCTGACTTGCATTTGCCATATCATCGATAATAATAGCAAGTTTTGGTTTTTTAGAAATTTTATTTAAATGAATATCTTCATCAAAAGTTAAATTTTGATCTTGGGTTAAATTTGTATCTTTTGGAATAAAATTGTGTTCCAAACTCTGATTTTGCTCTAAACTTAAATTCTGCTCCACACTGCTTAAATTTTGCTCATTTAAACTTGTATTTAAATCATCGATTTCTTGAATTTTTTGCTCTAAAATACTTACAGATTTATTATTATCAAACTCATTCTCTTGAAAAATACCAATTTCATAATGATCTTTATTTGATGAAATTAAATCTTCTTGTTTATCAATAAAATAATCCGGCTTAACAGAAGAAACATCTTGGGAATTTTGATATTTTACTAAAATTCCCAAAGCTAAAGCTATACAAAGTAAAAAAAGTATAGCTATGATTAAATAACGCTGAATTTGAACTAATTTTTTCTTTGACAATGTTTAGTTCTTATCTTTATCTACTAATTTTTTAGCACTGATCCAAGGCATCATCACACGCAAATTGCGCCCTGTTTTTTCTATCAAAGAATCATTCATATTTTTGCGTTCTGCATGCATTCTAGCAAAACCTGCACGGCGTTCTAAGATAAAATCTTTTGCAAAAACACCATTTTGTATATCTTTTAAAACACCTTTCATCGCTTTTTTAGTCTCTTCAGTAATAATCTTTGGCCCTGTAATATAATCGCCGTATTCTGCAGTATTTGAGATAGAATAACGCATATCTGCAATACCACCTTGATAAATCAAATCCACAATGAGTTTCATTTCATGCAAACACTCAAAATAAGCCATTTCAGGTTCATAACCTGCTTCAACCAAAGTCTCAAAACCTGCTTGAATCAAAGCACTAAGCCCACCACAAAGCACAGCTTGTTCACCAAAAAGATCTGTTTCTGTTTCGGCTTTAAAGGTTGTTTCTATAATACCTGTGCGTCCGCCCCCAATCGCACTTGCATAACTTAAGGCTAAATTTTTAGCATTTTTACTTTCATCTTGATGGATGGCTATTAAACAAGGAGTTCCACCTCCTAAAGTAAATTCATTTCTTACTGTGTGTCCTGGTGCTTTAGGTGCTATCATGATAACATCTATACCTTTTGGAGCAACAATTTGACCATAGTGGATATTAAAACCGTGCGCAAAAGCTATAGCCTTGCCTTCACTTAAATTTGGTTTTATTTCGACATTAAAAATATCTGCTTGAATTTCATCAGGAGCTAAAATCATAACCACATCTGCTGTCTTAGAAGCTTCACTTACACTCATTACTTCAAAACCAGCATTTTTTGCTTTAACAGCACTTACACTACCTTCACGAAGTCCGATAATTACATTTACGCCATTATCTCTTAAATTCATCGCATGAGCGTGTCCTTGAGAGCCAAAGCCTATAATTGCTACTTTTTTTGATTTGATTAAATTTAAATCACAATCTTTATCATAATATACTGTAATAGCCATATTCACTCCTTAAAAATTCAAAAATTAAAGGTATTATTATAGCAATTAAAGTATAAATTTCATATTTTTTTTATAAACTTTATGTAAGAATTTTACAAAAAATCATAAAGTATCAAAAGTGAAAGAATTTTTAAACAGTCTTAGTTATGGCATTAGCTCTCATGAAGTAAGCAATGAATTTAAACAAATTTTAAGAGAGCTTTTAGCTAATCATATCACCAAAGAACACAAAAACAAATACTATCTTAACAATGGTTTTGCCTTTGGAGTACTTGATATTTCAAGCAAAGGCACAGGTTTTTTACAATGCTTTGATGAAAGTTTCAAAAAAGATCTTTTGATAGAAAACAAAAACCTAAAAGGTGCAAACTATAAAGATATAGTCGCAGTAAAACTTCTACCTTTAAAGAAAAAACGCCCCAGTGCAAAGGTGATTTTAGTTCTAAAAAGAGCCAATGAAACCTCTTTAGTGATCACCAAAAGGTACGGCGAAGCCGTGCTTGGAATGAATATCAAAACAGGATTAAGCACTGCCTTAAAAGCTTCTCAAAAATCCTTAAAAGCACTACCTTTAGGGACAATTTTAAAAATAGAAAATGAAAATAACAATATCATAGAAGTTTTAGGACATATCGATGATGAAAGCGTAGATGAAAAAATCTCCTTAGCTCTTTTTAATAAAAATAACGAATTTAGCGACGCTTGCATCAAAGAAGCTCTAGCAAACGGCGATAGTGTTGATGCGAGTATGTATGAAAATCGCATGGATTTAAGAGCCTTACCTTTTTGCACCATAGATCCTATACATGCAAAAGATTTTGATGATGCGATTTATTTTGACACTCAAAAACGAGAAATTTATGTAGCTATTGCTGATGTTAGCGAATATGTTTATGCTTATAGTGCTATAGATAAAGAAGCAAGAAATCGTGGATTTTCTATTTATTTTCCACATATTGCTATACCTATGCTACCTCGTCCCTTAAGTGAAAATATCTGTTCTTTAAAACCTCATTTAGATCGCTTAGCGTATTGTTTTAAAATCGCACTCGATCATGAAAATAAGGTCATAAAAGAAGAACTTTTTGAAGGTATTATCAACTCAAAACGCCGTTTTAATTACGATGAAGTTGATGAAATTTTGATACAAAAACCTGATTTAAAAGAGCTTTCATGGCTTTATGAGCTTTTTGAAATCACAAAAAATTTACGCAAAATGCGTCTTAAAAATGCCTTTGAATTTCGCACCGAAGAATTAAGAATGAATTTAGATGAAAATTTAAGTCTAAAAAGCACAGTTTTTGAAAAAGACACACCTTCGCATAATTTAATCGAAGATTGTATGCTTTTAGCCAATAAAGCCGCAGCAAAACTCATAGATATAGGTGTTTTTAGGAATCACTTAAGTGCTGATGCAAGAAAAATCAATAAGCTTTTAAATGAATTACGCGAACTCGGAATCGATGTAAATTTTAAGCCTAATCTTCCTGAGCTCATACGCGACATACAAGCTTTAGCTGATGAATTAAATTTAAGAGCAGAAGTAGATAAACTCATCATCAAAGCACAAAAAAAAGCGGAATATTCTAGTGTAAATGCGGGACATTTTGGCTTAGGTTTTGATAAATACTCACATTTTACAAGCCCTATAAGAAGGTATTCTGATCTTATTTTACACAGACTTTTAAAAGCCAAACAAAAAAACGATGAAAAACTTTTTAATTATCTACTTTTAAACATAGAAAGCACTTGCGAGAATCTTAGTACACTTGAAAGAGAGGCGGATAAGGTTGCTTTTGATTTTATGGATAGAAAATTTGCTAGATGGGCGGCTAAAAATATAGGCAAAAAATTTAAAGCTTTAGTTGTGCAAAATGATGGAGTTTGCATAGCTAAACTAGATGATGAAATCAAAGGAGCAGATATAATCCTTTATGATACGCGTGTAAATTTGCTAGAAAGTGTTGAAGTGCAAATCATGGAAGCAGATATAGTTATGGCAAAAATTTATGCTAAAATCACCCAAAGACTTATAAAGGAAGAAAATGTATAGAAAAGAGCTTCAAACCCTACTTTCTAAAGATTCAATACCTAATTTTTTCTTTCTTTATGGAGCAGATAATTTTCAAAGCGAACTTTATGCTGAATTTATAAAAGAAAAATATAAGCCCGATGAAACTTTAAAACTTTTTTTTGAAGAATACAACTTCACTCGTGCGAGTGATTTTTTAAGCGCAGGATCGCTTTTTAGCGAAAAAAAATTACTAGAAATCAAAACTTCTAAAAAAATTCCAACAAAAGATCTTAAAATTTTAGTAGATCTTTGTAAAAACAATACGGACAATTTCTTTCTTTTAGAGCTTTATGATGAAAACTCAAAGCAAAGCGACATAGAAAAAATTTTCTCTCCTCATTTTGCAAGATTTTTTAAAGCTAACGGAGCTAAAGAAGGCGTGGAGCTTTTAAGTATAAAAGCAAAACAACTAGGGGTTGAAATCACTCAAAATGCTTTATTTACCCTTTTTACAAGTTTTGATGAGAATTTATATCTTGCTGCGAGTGAACTTAATAAATTTAGCGGTTTAAGAGTAGATGAAAAAACCATAGAACAATACTGCTATAGTTTGAATACAGGAAGTTTTGAAAGCTTTTTTGAGAAAATTTTAAAAAAACAAGACTTTAAAAGCGAACTTGAAAAAATTTTAGACAATTTTAATGAAATTGCTTTAATCAACTCTTTATATAATTCTTTTTATCGTTTATTTAAAATCGCACTTTATGCTAAAGTCAATGGTAAAATTGATTTTAAAGATCTTTTAGGCTATACTCCACCCCCTCAAGTGGGACAAAATTTAAGCTCTCAAGCCTTTAGTTTAAAAATCGAACAATATAAAGAAATTTTCACTCTTTTGCTTAAAAGCGAATACGAGCTTAAAACCAATTCTAAGCTCGTAAAAAAAGAATTTTTAATTTCAAATTTACTTAAACTTGCAAGGATTTTGAAAAGCTAACTCACTCCATCACAAGTCGCATAAGGTGTAAGTCCTCACCTTGTGTGATTTTATATTCTATACTTTGACATTTAGGACACTTAAAAACATTTTCTTCTAAAATACTTGTTTGATCGCATTTTAAGCATAAAATTTCAAGTGAAACAAGTTCTATAAAAAGTTTAGCATTTTTACAAATATTTGAATTTTCTTTAAAAGTTTCAAAACAACGCTTAAAAAGATCCACTTCTATACCGCTTAAACGCCCGATTTTTACATAAATTTCTTGCACATTGTAAGCCTTATTGTTTAAGGCATTTTCTTCACAAAGTTCGATTAAAGATTCTACTATACTTAATTCGTGCATTAGCAAATTCTTGGTAAAAGTTCGCCTTTAGGGCTTTCTAAAAAGCGTTTTGCCCCATAAGCGTTTTGTAAAATCACACGTGCTTTTTTCTCTTCTAAAACTTCTCCTATAATACTCGCATTTACATTGTATTTTTTTAGAATTTCTAAGGCTTTTAACTCATCTTCTTTTTCCACACAAAGTATGAAAGTGCCTTCATTTGCAAGCTCATAAGCTTCATAACCAAAAAGCTCACAAAGTCCTAAAACCTCATCTTGAACGATGATTTTTTCTTCAAAGATCAAAAGATCATTTCCACTTTGCTTTGCCCACTCATTTAAAACCGCACTAAGCCCCCCGCGAGTAGCATCTCTCATTGCTACAACCTTTATATCTTTTTCTAAAAGCTCTAAAACCTCTTTATCTAAAGCCTTGCAATCACTTTTAATATCAGCTTCTAACTCATTTCTTTTGATTAAAACACTAGCTCCATGCCTTCCTATATCGCCTGAAAGAAGTATGCTAAGCCCTGCTTTGATATTTTTACTTTCTTTTTTAGAAATAATTTCACCTAAGGCTGTAGTGTTGATATAAATTTCATCTGCCTTACCCTTAGGAACAACTTTAGTATCGCCACAAACTAACATAACTCCGCATTTTTCACATTCTTCTTTAATGCTTTTTAAAATACGTTCTAATTTTTCTAGCTCAAAACCTTCTTCTAAGATAAGCCCTAAACTTAGATATTTTGGCTTAGCACCCACCATCAAAACATCGTTAATAGAACCACAAACACAAAGTTTGCCTATATTGACCTCTTCATCTAAAAAAATCGGACTTAAAACAAAAGAATCCGTGCTTAAAGCCAAATTTCCCAAAATAGCAGCATCATTATTTGCATTTAAAATTTCATTATCAAAGATCTTAAAAAGCTTAGTTAAAAGCTTATTCATCTCTTCTCCGCCACCTCCGTGGGCTAAGGAAATATTTTTCATACATTCACCTTTGAGTATTTATAATACGCCGCACAAGCACCCTCGCCAGAAACCATACAACTTCCTATAGGACTTCTTGGCGTACAAGCCTTACCAAAAACTTTACAATCATAAGGCTTGGCCAAACCTCTTAAAATTTGCCCACAAATACAGGCTTTGCTTTCATTTTTACTTTGCACCGTACAATCAAATTTTTTACTCGCATCATAGGCGCTAAATTCTTCTTTTAGCTCCAAGCCTCCATCTTTAATAAGCCCTAAGCCACGAAATTCAAAATCACACACCCTAAAGTATTTTTTTACTAAATTTTGTGCTTTAACATTGCCTTCTTTGCTTACGGCTCTTTTGTATTGATTATACACTTTAAAAGTACCTTCATTGCTTTGTTTTATGATATTTAACACACTTTCTAAAATATCAACTGGCTCAAAACCACTCACTGCTATAGGGGTTTTAAATTTTGCTGCTAAAGGCTCATAAATACCATAACCCGTTATCACACTCACATGAGAAGGACCTAAAAAAGCATTGATTTTTACATTTTCATCATTCATGATCGCTTCTACAGGTGCTGGAACTGTGATATGATTGATATGAAAAAAGACATTATTTATTTTTTCTTCTATAACCTTTTGAAGAAGTAAAGCACTCATAGGCGTAGTAGTTTCAAAACCTATAGCAAAAAAGATGATATTTTTGTTTAAATTTTGCTTAGCGATTTCCAAAACCTCAAGCGGAGAATAAAGCGCTCTAACATCAGCCCCTTTAGCTCTTAAATCCAGTAAAGAAATTTCACTTCCAGGCACCCTTAAAAGATCCCCTAAAGTACAAAAAATCGTATCTTTCATGGAGGCTAGCTTAATAGCTGTATCAATGCGAACTCTTGGCATAACACAAACAGGACATCCTGGCCCATGGATAAAGTTAATTTCCTTTGGCAAAATAGAAGGCAGGGCATATTTCATAATACTATGTGTATGCCCACCGCAAATTTCCATGATATTAATAGGATTTTTAAGTTCTTGTTCTATAAGTTTTTTTAAAGCTAAAATGCTTTTTTTATCTCTAAATTCATCGATGAAATTCATTTAAGCCCAAATCTCCCTCATCGCTTTTTATCTCTCCACTATTCATTTTTTCTACTATTTCTTGATAGGTTTTAATGCTTTCTAGTGCAGCTTCTTTGTCGATTTTTTCCATAGCAACGCCTACATGGATTAAGACATAATCGCCTTGTTTTAAAGGCTCATCAATCAAATCCAAATTAACTTTTCTTTTCACACCTAAAGTTTGCACTAAAGCATTGTTTAACTCATCGATTTCTAAAATTTCAGAAGGTATAGACAAACACATTAAAAAAGCTCCTTTCTAAGTTTAAGCACCTTATACCAAAGCTCCATATTGGTGCCATTTTTTGCATCAAGAGTGATAATATCTGCTCTAGGATTTAATTCTTTAATCAACCTAGTCGCCTCTTTAACATCAAAATCAAAATGATGGGCCAAATCTGCCTTTGTGATTAAAACTATATCAGCCTTTTTAAACATCACAGGGTATTTTTGCGGTTTATCACTTCCTTCAGTTACCGAAAGCAAAACCACATTTAAATGCTCTCCTAAATCATAACTTGCAGGACAAACCAAATTTCCAACATTTTCTATAAAAAGCAAATCCACATCATCAATAGCTAAATGATGCAAAGCCTCATGCACCATAAAAGCATCCAAATGACAGCTTTGCCCTGTAGTGATTTGATACGCCAAAGCTCCGGCATTTTTTACTCTTATAGCGTCATTATTGGTTTCTAAATCCCCTTCAATCACAGCAATTTTAAGTTCATTTTTCAAAGCCTTGATCGTGCTTTCTAAAAGCGTGGTTTTTCCGCTACCTGGAGAACTCATTAAATTGATACAAAGCGTGTTAGCCTCATTAAAATGCGCTCTATTGTGTTTAGCTTCTTCATCATTTTTGCTTAAAATTTTAGAAATTACTTCTATGGTTTTACTTTCTTTTAAACTTGGATTTTCATGGTGGTGATCGTGATGATGGTCATGCGTATGGCCTGAATTTATAGAGCAGCCGCAATCTTTACACATTTTCTTTCCTTTATATTTTTTGTTTCATTTTAACCTTAAAAGCATTAAAAAATTATGAGTTTAAAGATAAAATCACTCTTTTTTTAAAAAATGCACCATTTGTCCTAAAGCTATGGAGCTATCATTGCAAGGGTATTTTAAAGGTATAAAAAAATCAAAATTTTTAGCTTTTAAAATTTCAAGTAAGGTTTTGTTTTGAAAAACTCCTCCACTTAAAAGCACTTTTAAATCATAATCTTTGCTAAAATCTATGATAAAATTTGCCAAGGCATTAAACATACCTGTAATTGCCTTAGTTTTTTCATCTTGTAAAGCCCCTAGGATTAAATTTTTAAAATTAACCTGCCCTTTTTCTACAAAAAGCTTGTAAGAAAAATCAAGATTTTTATCATAAAAAGCTTCACACATTAAGCCAACTTGGGCTTCATAAGAACTTTTTTCTAAGTTAAAAACAATACTTCCAAAAGCATCGATAATGCGTCCTAAAGAACTCGTTTGTAAGTTAGAATGTGAATAAATTTTTTTAAGATTTTCAAGTTTAATTTTTGGAATTTTTGCTAAAAACTCCTGAGCCTTATCTTCTAAATCATAATGAAAAATAAGACTTAGGGCTAAATTTTGTATATTTTTAATATCACTATTTATAAGAGTGAAATTTTCAAAATGTGCAATTCTTTCATATTCTTTTAAATTTCCTACAAAAACTTCTCCACCCCAAATTTTACCATCTTCACCATAACCTGTTCCATCACAAATAAAAGCTAAAGCCTTTTCATCTTTTGCAAAACTTTCTTCATATTCAAAATAAGCCGCACAAAAATGCGCATAATGATGAGAAATTTTAATCCTTTCTTCAAATTCTTTTACATAGCTAAAATGTGGGTGTTTATCACATAAAATCGCATCAAATTTCAAATCATAATTTTGTTTAAAAAATTCTAAAAGTTTAAAAAATCTCTCATGTACATCAAGACTTTTCAAATCCCCTATATAAGGAGAAATTAAAAGTTTATTTTCATAAAAAATCACAAATTCATTTTTAAGTTCCGCACCCAAAGCTAAAAAAGTGCCTTTTTTATCAAATTTTCTTTCCAAATAAAAAGGATTTAAACCCCTTGAAGTACGCAAAAACATAATTTTACCATTTACCACTTGAGCTATGCTGTCATCACTTGCATTGACAATTTCCCTATCATAATCCAAATAAAAATCAAAAACTTTATCAAGTTTTTGACACAAATTAAACTCATCTTTAATAATACTTTCTCCGCTTAAATTCGCACTTGTTGCCACAAGATTTCCTTTAAAATACTCAAAAAGCAAAAGATGTAAAGGCGTATAAGCTAGCATAATGCCGATTTTATCAACATCAGGAGCGATTAAAGAAAAGGCTTTTTTTGCCTTTAAAATCACAATAGGAGCCAAAACCCCACCAAGCAAAGCTTCTTCTTTTTCATCTATAAAGGCAAGTTTTTTAGCGCTTTGTAAATCTTTACACATCAAAGCAAAGGGTTTTTTAGGGCGATTTTTTCTAAGTCTTAGAGTTTTTAAAGCTTCTTCATTAAAAGCATCGCACATGAGATGAAAACCACCCATGCCTTTTATGGCTAAAATTTTACCCTCTTTTAAAAACTTCGCACTTTGCATAAAAGCCTCTTGATCTTTGGCTAAAATTTCACCCTTTGGATTTTTAAGAAAAACATTGATTTTGCATTTAGGACAACTAATGGGCTGGGCATGAAAACGCCTATTTTTAGGATCTTCGTATTCACTTTTGCAAAACTCACACATCAATAATTCTTGCATAGAAGTATTAAATCTATCATAAGGAAGACTTTTTATAATACTAAAGCGTGGCCCACAATGCGTGCAAGTGATAAAAGGATATAAAAAGCGTGGATTTTTTTCATCAAAAAATTCTTTTTTACACTCCTTACAAAGCGCAAAATCACTTAACATAGGCGCGCTTTTTACATTCTTTAAAGAAGGAGTAATGCTAAAATTCTCATAGTTTGAAATAGAAATTTGCGTGATTATAAGCTTATCTATTCTTGCTAAAGGTGGAAGATGATTTTTTAAATTTTCTATGAAATTTTCACATTCTTTTTGAGTGCAAGCAAGGATGATTTCTACCCCAAAACCATCATTTCTTACCTCTCCAAAAAGCTTTGATTTCAAAGCTAGTTCATAAACTAAAGGGCGAAAACCCACCCCTTGAACTAAGCCTGAAATTTTGATCTTATACCCTAAGTGGCACATCGCTTAACTGACAATTTTTAAGATGTTTTAAAGTGTTTTTAAGCAAAGATTTATGTTCAAACAAAGATCCACTTATAAGTGCTAAATCACTTTGCTTTTTCTCTCTTAATTCATCATAAGTATCACGTAAGAAATAAGCCAAACTCTCAACCGATCCATAAGCGATATTAGCACTATCCACACCTGCTAACATAAAACTCATAGCAGATCTTAAAGTTCTTGTATAATCAAAACTTTTATCTTCTTTCAAACGATAATCAATCTTTACTCCACGAGGCATTTTTGACTCATCAGCGATTTTTAAAAGCTCACTAGCACTCTCTTGTAAATTTTTACCCAAATTTAGCACTCTTCCTAGCAAGCCAAGCAAGGAATAAAAATTGTTTTGAAGTTCAAAATTTTCATCTAAAAGAGGAAATTCCTTGCTAAAATTTTCTAAAAGCCTTGCACCAATTTCATCTTTTTTAATCTCATCATAAAGCTCTTTACTGTGTTTTGGTAAGGAAATTTTAAGTAAATTAAGCTCTTTGTTGATAAGCAAAATATCTTCATAATCTTTACTTAGCTCTAAAATAAAAGCCTTTTCTTTATAACGGCTTACAAGATAAGAAATTCTTGCCATATTTTTATCTTCTTTAGAAAAAATAAGCTCTCTTGCCTTGGCATTCATAAATTCAAAGCCTTCCAAAACCACCACTTGCTCATCTAAAGCACTGATATAAAAATCTTTTTGATATTCTTCTATCTTTTTTACGCTTAAAAATTTATATTCATTTTCAAAAAGTTTTAAACCTAAAGCAAAGCAAAACAAATCTCTAGCAAGTCTGATTTTAAAATCATTAAAATCAAGATTGTGATTTTTTCTAAACATAGCATTAAGCCTTAGCTTTATCAAAGGTTTTTCCAAACTTGCAAGAAGTTTTAAATTTTCATTTGAACAAACAAAAACTGAATTTATAGCTTTAATATCACAAGGAAGTAAAAAATCTCCTATAAATTCGTTCTTAAACAAAGAAAATTCATAAATACCATTTTTATCTTTTAAATAAATCTTTTTTTCTTGACTTAACAAATCAAAAGCAAGATTTAAAAAAGTATTGAAATTTTCTTCATTGATTTTTTCAAATTCTGATAAATTGCTTGAAAATTCACACTCACAAAACACACCCCATTCATTTTTGTTTAAAAGTTTTTTTTCTTGATAGGCATTAGAATTTAAATGCGTAATATAAGAAAATTTCGAAAATTCTTTATCTTCTGGTATACAAGGGTTAAAACCCTGCCCCGCTTTTACATCAAATTTTTTCAAAAAAACGCTATGACTCATGAAATTCAAAGAATCACAAAAAGTCTTTAAATTTTCTTCATCTGCATCAATAGAAAAATGATAGGTATTTTCTTCTTTACTAAGGGTGTAGTTATAATTTTTCGCATAAAAACGCAATAAATATTCAAAAATATCATTATCCGCATTATAAATAAAATCAAAATCCAAAGTCATATTATGCCTTTTTTGAAAAATAAACTATAAATATAACATTTTTAACTTAAAAATTCTTTCTCTCTTTGCCTAAAATCACTCATAAAATACTCAATAAAATCGTAAAATTCTTTGCTGTGATTAGGGAATTTTAAGTGGCATATTTCATGCAAAATCACATATTCAATAGCTCTTAAACTCTTTTGAATGAGTTTTAAATTTAAATTAACATAAGCTTTATTGTGATTACATGAACCCCAACGCGTTTTCATATTTTTAATGCTTAAATGCGTGTAAAATAAACCTGTTTTTTGACTCCATTTTTTAAGATAAAAAGTAAAAATCTTTTTAGCATTTTGTCTTAAAAATAAATCTAATTTTGCTTTATTTTGACAAAGAATTTTATCTTTATTAAAATAAGTTTTTTTGGCATTTACATCAAATATAATTTTATATTTTTTAGCTAAAAAGATTAACTCATCATCTTTTAAGGCTTTTTTTTCAAATCTTTTTTTTGCCTCATTCATCCAAGAACTTGATTTATCTAAAAACTCATAAACGCTTTTAAAGGTGCAAAAATAAGGAATACTAAGAACAAATTCACCCCTTTCATTTAGCCTTAATCTTAAAGTTTTTATGCGTTTTTTAGAATAAAAATAGCACTCATCTTTATAAATAAATGATTTTAAACTAGAGCTTTGCCTTGCCATTTTTTACTTTTCCATCTGTATGAATTTACCATTCCACGCAAAAACTCATCCGCACAAAATCCTATCCAAACCCCTAAAATTCCAAGATTAAAATGAAAACAAAGCACATAACCCACAGGTAAAGATACCCCCATCATAAAAACAAGTCCACTAAAAAATGGAAACTTAGCATCGCCACTTGCGCGCAAGGAATTAACCATGACTATATTAAAAGTGCGTGAAATTTCAAGAAAGATTGAAAGAGCAAATAAAGGTATCATTAAATTTTTTAACTCTTCTTTAAGCCCTAAAATTTGCATAGTAAAATCTTGACAAAGATAGTTCAAAAGTGCTACTAAAGCACTTGCCACCACACTAAAATATAAAGCACGCCAAGCATGTTTATAAGCGATATTTTCATATCTAGCACCGACTAATTTACCTACTATGATTTCATTAGCTATGCTCGTAGCTTGTCCTATAAGCATGATAAGCATTGAAATTTGAAAATAAATCGTTTGCACACTCAAACTCGCCTCGCCTAAACTTGCTACAAAAGCAAAAGCTATAGTGTATTGGACTATCCACAAAAGATTTTCCCCTGCTGAAAATCCACCTATATTTAAAACCTTTTTTAATACCTCTTTTTCAAGTTTTATCATTTCTTTGATTTTAAGATGAATTTTAAGTTTATAAAAAAGTATCACAAGTAAAGCCACTATAGCAACAATACGAGCAAAAATATTACTAAGCCCTACTCCAAAAAGTTCTGATTTTGTATAATGCAAAACATAATAATTTCCACAAATCACCACTACATCCATCAAAAAGCCTATAAGCATAACCCAATAAGCCATATTATAAACCCTTACAATAGCCGCTAAAACAATTCCTATGGCATCAAAAAACAAACAAATTGCAAGCATATGTAAGTAAATTTCGCTATCTTTGAGCAATTCTTGTGGGATTTTTAAAAGATAAAGCAAATACTCCCCATGCCATAAAATAAGCACACCGCATACAAAGCCTAAAAGTGCATTTAAGAACAAACTTTGATGAATCACTTTTCTTGCTAAAACATGATCTTTTGCACCAATTGCTTGTGCGATCACCACACTACAACCCACACTTAAAAATGAAAAAATAGTGATAAAAAGATCTAAAATTTGATTTCCAGCCCCCATAGCACCGACAAGAAAATTAGAATAATGCGACACCATAGCGGTATTGATAATCACAGTTAAATACTTAGAAAGCAAATCCCAAAATATAGGAAAACTAAGTCTTGTTAAGGAGAGTTGTTTTTTTGCCATGATTAATGCCTTATAAAGATAAAAAGCAAATTTTAACAAATTTTTCTTAAAATAAAACCGCTAAAAATAGCGGTTTTATTATCCAAAAGCACCGCTTAAATAAGCTTTGGTTTTTTCTTGCTTTGGATTTTCAAAAAATTCCTTGCTTTCACCAAATTCTATAAGCTCGCCTAGATGAAAAAATGCTGTATAATCAGCTACGCGTTTGCCTTGTTGCATATTGTGCGTTACCATAATCATGGAAAGATTATGGCTTAATTCTTTTAAAAGCTCTTCAATCACGCCTGAACTTATAGGATCAAGCGCGGAAGTTGGCTCATCTAAAAGCAAGAGTTTGGGTTTTATTGCTAAAGCTCTTGCGATACAAAGGCGTTGTTGTTGTCCGCCTGAAAGAGCTAGGGCATTTTGCTTTAATTTGTCTTTAATCTCTTCAAAAAGCCCTACTTTTTGCAAACAATCCACCACCAAAGCTTCTTCTTCATCTTTGTTTTTAATCATACCATGAAGTTTTGGTGCATAAGAGATATTTTCATAAATGCTTTTTACGAAAACATTAGGTTGTTGAAAAACCATGCCTACATTTTTACGCAAAGCTACTACATCTTGATTTTTAACATCTTTTCCTTCAATTTCCACTAAACCATCGATTTTTGCGATTTTATCATTCATTCTATTAAAACAACGCAAAAAAGTGGATTTACCACATCCAGAAGCACCGATTAAAGCGGTAATTTTGTTTTGTTCTATTTGCATATTAATATCAAATAAAGCTTGTTTTTTTCCATAAAATAAATTTAAATTTGTTGTTTTTGCTATCACTTTAATTTTCCTTGAAAATATTTTCTTAATAATATCGCACTAAGATTTAACACGACTAAAAGTCCTAAAAGCACAATAATACCCGCTGCTGTTCTTTCTAAAAATGCACGCTCTGGCATAGCCGACCATGAGTAAATTTGAGCAGGTAAAACGCTAGTTGGATCAAAAATCGAACTAGCTACATCAGGGATAAAGGCTATCATACCGATAATCATCAAAGGTGCAGTCTCTCCTATAGCTTGCGCTAAAGTCAAAATAGAACCTGTTAAAATCATAGGCATAGCTAAAGGCAACATAATGCCTTTTACCATTTGAACCTTTGTCATGCCTAAGGCATAAGCGGCATTTTTCATATTGATATCCACACTTTTTAAAGCTGCTTTGGTTGAAACAATGATAATAGGCAAACTCATAATCGCCAAAGTAAGCCCACCCACTAAAGCACTTGAGCGAGGCATTCCAAAAAGATTGATAAACACTCCAAGTCCTAAAAGTCCAAACAAGATACTAGGAATACTTGCAAGGTTGTTAATACACACTTCTATAAAATGTGTAAGAATATTTTGTGGCGCAAATTCTTCTAAGTAAATTGCCGCTGCAACGCCTATAGGAACACTCACAACCATACAAACAAGCATAACAAGCAAAGTCCCTACAACTGAAGATAAAATTCCCGAATTTTCAGGAGATTTTGAGTCCCCATTTAAAAAGAAATTACTATTAAATTTAAGCTCTATCTCGCCTTTTTGCACAAGATCATCGACTAAAGTTCTTTGTTTTTCACTAAGGCGATTATATTTTTGCTTCATATATTGATCTACTTCTGAATTTGCCAAAAGCCAAGATTTTTCAGTGATTTGCCCTGTTCTTATCTTTCTTTGCTCAGCGCGAGATAAAAGATCATAAGCAGGAGAAATTCTATTAGCCTCTACAAAAATATAGGTTTGCTTAAAAGCAGGAAATCCAAGATAAGCCACACTTCCTAAAAAGATACAAAGAAAAATTAAATTAATATAAAGCCCCATTTTACAAAGTCTTTTAAAAGACTTTGAAGCTTTTTGTCTTTTTTTAAAAAGTTTTTTCATAAATTTTTCCTTTTGTGAAAGCGATTGATGAGATAAACGCTAAACATATTGATGATTAAAGTGATGATAAAAAGCACCAAACCTAAAGAAAAAGCACTCAAAGCCAAAGAACTATCAAAAGCTTGATCTCCACTTAAAGCTTCTACGATTTTTACCGTTACTGTTGTCATATCTTCTAAAAAATTCATCGTTAAATTTGGACGCAAAGAGGCTGCCATTACCACTATCATGGTTTCACCTAAGGCTCTTGAAAGTCCTAAAAGACAAGCTGCAACTATACCAGGAATAGCCTCAGGTAAAATCACAGCAAAAACCACTTCTTTTTTTGTCATACCTAAAGCATAAGCGCCATTAATCCTTTTCTCGCTTACTGCTTCAATGCAATCTTGAGATAACGAAGCCACTATAGGTACTATCATGATCCCCATGATAAAACCTGCGCCTAAAACACTTTGAAAACTTGCTTGTATGCCAAATAAAGAAAAAAACCACACTATAAAAGGCGCTACAACTATAGCCGCAAAAAATCCAAAAACAACAGTAGGAATCCCTGCAATGATTTCTAAAATAGGTTTTAAGTAATTTTTAGATTTTTTGCCAGCAAAAACACCTAAATATATAGCACACATAACCCCTAAAGGTAAAGCCGTTAGCATAGCAATCAATGAAATATAAAAAGTTCCCCAAAAAAGCGATAGCGCTCCAAAAACACCTTGTTTGCTCGTGCCATCTGCATTCATAAAAGCTGCATCAGCTGCCCACTGACTTGAGAATAAAAAGGTAACAACACTTTCTTTTTGAAAGAATTTTAAAGCTTCAATTAAAATTGTAAGCATGATAGCAAAGCTTACTATCACGCTTACAAAAGCACATAAAAAAAGTGCAAATTTGATTATTTTTTCTTTTAGCAAAGTTTTTCCTTAAAAAACTTTTCCAGCTTTTACAAGCTCATCATTTAAAATTTTTCTATCTTCTACATGTTTTTGAGAAGCTTTTAATTTATCATCACTTAAAGGAACAAGTCCTATTTTTTCAAGCTCTCCACCACTTTTTGCCAAATCATCACTCATATAAATTTTTGCAAATTCAAAGGCTTCTTTTGGATTTTTCTTAGCATTGATATAAATAAACAAACTTCTTGCAAGTTCGTATTTTTCATCTGCGATGCTTTCTTCGCTTGGCGTAACACCATCGATATTAGCAGCATTGATTTTGTCTGAATTGCTCACCAAAAAGCTATAACCAAAAATTCCAAAAGCATCTTTATCAATAGTAAGTTTTGAAACGATTAGATTGTCATTTTCGCCACTTGGGATATAAGCACCATCTTGGCGTATGGTTTTATACTCACCTTTATACTCAGGAATTTTTTTAGACACATCACTCATTACAAGCTCTTCTATAGTATCTCTTGTTCCTGAACTTGATGGTGGACCATAAACACTAATTTTACGATTTGGTAAATTTTTATTGATTTGATTCCAGTTTGTATAAGGATTTGGTATAAGTTTTCCATTTTGTGGAATTTCTTTTGCTAATGCTAAGAAAAGTTCTTTTTTTGTGATATTTAATGGAGCATTAGTTTTATTTTGAGCTAAAACTATACCATCATAGCCTATCATAATCCCTACTATGTCAGTTACTCCTGCTTTTTTGCAAGTTTCAAATTCGCTTAATTTCATAGGTCTTGAAGCATTAGAAATATCAGTAGTTCCTTCGCAAAATACCTTAAATCCACCCCCTGTTCCCAAGCTCTCTACTATAGGAGTTTTTGTATTTTTAATCGAAGCGTATTCTTCAGCTACAAAAGAAGTAAAAGGATACACAGTCGATGAACCTGCGATTTTTAAATCTGCTGCATTTAAAGCACCACAAAGTGCAAAACTTGCCACACTCAAAGATAGAATTTTTTTCATTTTTTCTCCTTAACTTTAAAAAAGTAATGGAAGTTTAAAAAAACTTGGAAACATTTTGGAAACATTTTTTATTTTGTATTTTTCTTAAATATAATTTTTAACTATCAAAAAATTTAGCTTGTTTTTAAAAAAATAATATATCATTATAAAACATTTTAAATTTTAATAAGGAGATAAGAATGCTTTCTAAAGAAGTTGTAAAATTACTCAATGAACAAATAAACAAAGAAATGTATGCAGCAAACTTATATCTTAGTATGAGTTCTTGGTGCTATGAAAACAGTCTTGATGGAGCTGGAGCCTTCTTGTTTGCACATGCAAGCGAAGAAAGCGATCATGCTAAAAAGCTTATCACTTATCTTAATGAGACAGATTCTCATGTAGAGCTTCAAGAAGTAAAACAGCCTGAACAAAATTTCAAATCTTTACTTGATGTTTTTGAAAAAACCTATGAACATGAGCAATTTATCACAAAGTCAATCAATACTTTAGTTGAACACATGCTAACACATAAAGATTATTCTACTTTTAATTTCTTACAATGGTATGTAAGCGAACAACACGAAGAAGAAGCACTTTTCCGCGGTATAGTTGACAAGATTAAGTTAATCGGAGAACACGGAAATGGACTTTATTTAGCTGATCAATACATCAAAAATATTGCATTAAGCAGAAAAAAATAATCTTTGCCCTACTATGGGCAAATCTCGCTTTGGATTGAAGGTATGACTTATTTTTCTCTAGAATTTAGTATTTTAATGATAGCTTTTTTTGCTATTTATTGGACTTTTAAAAATGATTACAAAATACAAAATATTTTAATTTTAATTTTCTCTTATATTATTTATATTTTAATCAATCCTTATTTCGCCTTGGTTTTATTTATATATACCTTTTTTATACACTATTTTGCCTTGCTAATTTTTGTGCGTCGCAAGCGTTATATTTTCGCTACTTGTATGGCTTTTATTATTTTAAATTTATGTTTTTTTAAATACTTTCCTAGTATCAAAGGAAGTGTTGATGAGATATTAAATTTTTTCGGTTTAGAATTTTTAAATATTGATTTAGTATTACCAATAGGAATTAGTTTTTATACTTTTACTTCTATCACTTATCTTGTGGAAGTTTATCAAAAACGCCGTTTAGAAAGTTTTTTAAATTTAGCAACCTTTTTATCATTTTTTCCAACACTACTTTCAGGGCCTATTATGCGAAGTTCTTTTTTCTTTGAGCAGGCCTATCAAAAACGCGAATTTAAACATGCAAATTTAATCATCATCTTGCTTGTTTTTGGTATAGTTAAAAAAGTTTTAATAGCCAATTACCTTGGAATTTATGCTAAAAGTATTTTAGACTTTCCACAATCTTATAATTTCATACAACTTTTAAGCGCAATTTACGCCTATGCGATTCAAATATACTGCGATTTTAGCGGATATGTTGACTTAGTTTGTGCTTTTGCTTTAATGCTAGGTTTTACCCTTCCGCCTAACTTTAACATGCCTTATCTTGCAAAAAACCTAAAAGATTTTTGGGCTAGATGGCATATCAGTCTTTCAACCTTTATAAGAGATTATATCTATATACCTTTAGGGGGCAATAGAAAAGGAATGCCACGCACTATAGTTAACATACTCATCGCTTTTATACTTTCAGGTATGTGGCATGGCAATACACTTGCTTTTATTGTTTGGGGTTTATTGCATGGTATTGGCATAGTTTTTATACATTTGCTAGCTTTAAGCAAATTTAGTTTACAAAAAATTCCAGCTTTAGGAAGATTTTTAACCTTTCAATTTGTATGTTTTACTTGGATTTTCTTTTATTATAGTAAAAATCTAGAAGATGCAATAGAATATTTTAAAGCTTGTTATTATAATTTCTTCCAAATTCCATCTTATAATGATATTTATATGTTGGTTGCTTTTGGGGTTCTTTTTATGGTCTATCCTTTATTTATTAATTTTAAAGAATATTGCATTAAGATTTTAAATCTTACTCCATTTTTGCTAAAACCTTTTATTATAGCTTTTATTTTACTTTTGGTTTTTGCTTTTATGCCAGATGGAATTCCTGATTTTATTTATTCGAGTTTTTAGATGAGTGTAGTTAGATTTTTCTTCATTTTGATTATAGTGCTTGGCTTGGTTGTTGTAGTTATGAATCAGAGTATTAGCTCTTATATAGAACAAAAATATCATTTTGCATTCTATCCTCATAATGATCTTTTAAAAGAAGCCAATGGCTTCAAAATTAAATTAGAACAAATTCGTGCAATTTTAAGCAACGAACCCTTGCCTCAAACCAATGAAGAAGCTACAAATCAAGAAAGTAAATCAACAGATGAAAACTTAAGTAAAATAGATAAAGTTCTAAACACTTTAGAAAATGATGAAAACACTTCTCATAAAGAAACAAATCTAACCTTAATCCAAGATGCAAATATTAGTTTTATCGACAATACCAAATTAGAACTACAAAATGGAGATGAGTTTTTATTTATCGGAGATTCTTTAATGCAAGGTGTTGCAATAGCCTTAAATAGAGATTTAAGAAATTTAAATCTTAAGGTAACCGATCTTAGTAAACAAAATACAGGCCTTTCTTATAAATCCTATTTTGACTGGTCAAAAGCGACTAATGAAGCTTTTGTTAAAAACTCAAATATTAAATATCTTGTTGTTCTTCTTGGCGCTAATGATCCTTGGGATATTAAAAAAGGAGGAAATTACCATCGTTTTGGCTCCCCTTCTTGGATAGATATTTATACAAATCGTGTAGATGAAATCATTAAAATCGCTAAAAAACATAAAGCCAAAGTTTTTTGGTTTGAAATCCCTCCTGTAAAAAAAGAAGATTTGAACAAAAAAATACAAGTGCTCAATAAAATTTACAGCGATGAAATTCTTAGAAATAAAGAAATTTTTATTAACACTAAGCTATTTTTTAGTGTCAATGATGAATACTCAGCTTATATAAAAGATGAAAACAATAGAAGTATAAAAGTAAGAACAGATGATGGGGTTCATTTTACTCCAAGTGGCGCAAGAGAAATGTCTAAACTTTTATTAGAACACATAAAACTTAAGGAAGAAAATGCTAGTAAATAAATTTAAAATTATCTTATTGTTTTTTATTATTTTTACTAGCTCTTATGCACAAAATTTAAATACAAATGACACAATAGATTCCATACTCAATCAAAACAAAAATCACTCTGCTTTAACAAGTTATGTATCAAAAAAAGATCTTAAAAATCTAGAAAAAAAATTAGAAAAAAATCAAAACATAGGAATTAGAATTTATGGAGATTCTCATATGGCGGCTGATTTCTTTCCGCGTGTCATAAGAGGATATTTAATCCGCTCTAACTCTATAGGTTTTGCCTATCCTCTACAGCCCAAATATCAACAAAATCTTAATCTTGTTTATTCTTATAAAAACTTTGAAATTTTAAACTCAAGAAATCCTGCTAATGCTGGACATAATTTTCCACTAGGTGGGATAATAGCCAAAGCAAAAATCAAAGGCGCAAAAATCAACCTTGATACAACCTTAGATAAAAAAAAATTCAAGATAGGATTTTTATTTAAAGCCAAACAAAATACCAATGCTTTTAACATCAAAGATGCAAAAAACCAAAGCTATGAGTTAAGAACTACACAAACTAATAAATGGTCTTATAAAGAACTAGAACTTGATCTTCCTTTGCAAATTTCAGCCTTACAAAAGGATGCTGAGCTAGGAGGATATTTCATCACAAATAAAGATAATAATGTTTTCTTAGATACCATTGCAATCAATGGTGCCAAAAGTGATTTATGGCTCTCTTGGAATCAAGCGGTTGTAAAAAAAGAACTAGAACTTTTACACAATGATTTAATTATTCTTGCCTATGGTTCTAATGATGCACTCTTTAAAGGGTTTGAAAAACAAAAATTTAAAAATAATTTAAAAAAATGGATTAACATTTTAAAAACTTACAATAAAAACGCTGTTATCATGCTAATCTCTCCACCAACTGTAGTTCAAAAACAAGGTAAAAACTACAAGCTTGCTCCTGATTTTTTTACCATACGCAAAGCATTATATGAAGTTGCCAAAGAAGAAAAAACTCTTATTTTTGATATGCATCAGTTTATGCAAGATAGTGGAGGAAAAAACAAATGGATAGAACAAAAGCTTTCGCTCAATGATGTACATCTTACTATAAAAGGCTATGAGCTGATGGCTAAAAAATTACTCGAGGATTTAAAAAATATTATTGATTATTAAATTTAATACTTAGGAAATTCTAAGTTTTCATCATTAAAACTTAAAGCTGTGATTTGATAGTAAGAATTAATGGTTTTTAAAAGATTAAATCTAGCTCTTAAAAATTCTTGCTGGGTAGAATTTAAAGTATTGTTTGCATCCAAATAATCTTTTAATTCACTTTTTCCTAAAATATATTTTTCATAATACGCCTTAGTGATAAGCTCTTGTTTAATGTTAATATTTTGCAAATTTTGCAAAAGCAAGGTGTCGCTTTGATAATCTTTATAATTCAATGCAAATTCATTCATCGCACTTTGCAAGGCTTGCTCATAAGAAATTAAAAGTTGCTCATAAGTAAATTGTGAAATTTTGATATTTTGCTTTACTCTACCATAATCTAAGAAAGGTAAAGAAATCTTAACATTGCCACTTAAAATTTCAAATTTAAAACTATCATCGATTTTTTTATCACTTCCGCTTAATGCTCCACCTAAAGAAATGCTAGGCAAAATAGATTTTTGCATGGAAGAATAATCCTTAAAGGCTGATTTTAAGCTATTGAGTTTAGATCTCACATCCGCACGGTACGCTAAAGCTTTTAAAGGTATATTAAAATCAGGACTTAAGGTTTTAAAATCATTTAAAGATAAAGTTTTAAAATACTCTATGTAAGCAAAACCTTCTTGCTTTGCCAATAAATCTTGTAAATTTTTTATGAGTAAATTACGATTTTGATCATTGCTTAATAAATTTTGTTTAGCTCTTAATAAGCTTTGTTCTATGTTTAAAAGATCTAATTCTTCTATTTTTCCAAGCTTGTATTTATAACTATAAAGCTCTTTCATTTGTTCTAAATTTGAAAGATAAGCTCGAAGCAATTTATCTACATCGTTAAAATAAGCCAGCTCAAACACATCATTTAAAGCTGTATTGATCATGCTTATTTTTAAATTTTCAAGATCATAAGCACTTGCTTTTGCACTAAATTCACTCGCACTTGCACTATCTCTTAATTTGCCATAAATATCAAGCTCATAGCTTAAATTTAAAGAATTATTGAAATTTTTACTTTGTTTGCCTGAATTTAAATCTTTATCTCCACCAAAACCCAAATTTCCACTTAAAGTCGGATATAAATCATAATCAATCAAATCGGCTCTAGCCAAAGCTGAAAGCAAAGTTTTTCTAGCAATATTAATATCGCTATTATTCAATAAAACAAAATTTAGAAATTCATTTAATTTTGCATTATCATAAGATCTATACCAATCATAAGTAAGATTTAAATCTTTCATTTGTTCTTGGGTTAAATCAACTTCTTTAGGCAAGCTAAGTTTTGCACCACAAGCGCTCAAGAAAAATGCTAAAAAAATGCTAAATATTACTCTCATATCATTCCTTTGATAATGCACTAATAGGATTTAAATTTGCTGCATTTCTTGCAGGGAAAAAACCAAAAACCATACCGATAAACATAGAACTTAAAAGTCCCAAAAGCACAGAATAGGCATTTAAAATCATAGGAAAATCAGTACTTAAAGTATTAAAAGCAAAAATAACAAAAATCGATAAAATCACACCTAAAATCGCCCCTATAGTACAAATCATAACCGCTTCGATTAAAAACTGCATCATAATATCTTCTCTTCTAGCCCCTATAGCCATGCGTATGCCTATTTCTCTTGTTCTTTCACTTACAGAAACAAGCATGATATTCATCACTCCTATACCCCCAACAATCAAAGCAATCACAGCCACACAAGCTGTAAGTATCGTTGTAGTGCGTTTATTTGCTGTAATAGCTTGCTTAAAAGTATCAGAATTAAAAGTAAAAAAATCCTTTTGTCCGCGTTTAATTTCTAAAATTCTTATAATAGCATTTTCAGCCAAAGTTGAACTCACATCATCTTTAACCTTAACTATGATTTCACGCAAATTTCTATCTCCTGTAAGCTTATTCATCAACGTTGTATAGGGTATATAAAGACGCACTACATTATCTTCTATAGGTTTGTCTGTATCTTTTTGCAAAACTCCTATAATCTTAAAAGGTTGAGAATTAAAAAGTACCACACGACCTAAAATATTTTCACTTTTTTCATCAGGAAAAAGATTTTTTTTAGCATTAAAATCCAACACAGCAACATTGGTACTATTTTTTACATCATCATTATTTAAAATTCTTCCCGCATCTATCCTTAAACCTTCTATAGCAAAATTATTTACCCCCACTCCTTCAGCTCTTGCACTTAAAGAAATATTGGTATAAGTTGCCACACCTGAAGTATTTGAATGAGCATCCACTGCTTCTAAATATTCTAGGGATCTTAGCGTTTCTAAATCGCTAAAATTAAGCCTTGTTTTACCTGAACGCAAATCTCCAAAACCCCTTCCAGGACGAATTTCAATAGTATTTGTTCCAAGTCTTGCAATGGACTCAAGCACCTTAGCTTGAGAACCCAATCCCAAAGCTACAACACAAACTACAGAAGCAATACCTATGATGATTCCAAGCATAGTTAAAATAGAACGAAGTTTGTGTGCAAGTATGGAAGAATAAGCTATCTTAAAACACTCAAAGGCTTGATTTTTAAGCAAAGTAAGTGTTTTTTTCTCTTTGGGCATTGTTTTTAAAGTGAGTTTTTCTTGAGCTTTTTCCTTTTTAGTATCACTTAAAATTTCTCCATCTTTAATCTCTATAACCCTTTTAGCTTGTGCTGCAATTTTTGGATCGTGAGTTACTAAGACTATAGTATGACCTTGTGCGTTAAGTTTTTGTAAAATTTCAAGCACCATAATACCGCTTTTACTATCCAAAGCTCCTGTTGGCTCATCAGCCAAAATAAGCTCTCCGCCATTCATTAAAGCTCTTGCTATAGAAACGCGTTGCTGCTGCCCTCCGCTTAATTCGTTTGGCTTAGAATCTAATTTGTGAGCTAATTCTAAATCATTTAAGAGTTTTTTAGCATTTTGACTTCTTTCTTGTAAATTTTTTCCCGCATAAACTGCAGGTAAAGAAACATTTTCTTTAGCACTAAGCAAGCTTAAAAGATTATATCTTTGGAATATAAAGCCTATTTTTTCACGCCTTAATCTTGCTTTTTCATCGTTATTAAGTTTAGTGACTTCATACTCATCAAAAACATAAGTTCCGCTACTTGGCGTATCTAATGTTCCTATGATATTCAAAAGTGAAGTTTTACCACTTCCACTTTGTCCTATAATGGCAACAAATTCACCTTTTTCTATACTTAAACTTACATTTTTTAAAATGGCATTTTCGCCTATATTCTTGCAAATATTTTTAAGAAAAATCATTAAAATCTCAACTTCATTTTAGGGGCTAAGTCATCAGCACTTGAGCTTACTATCAATTCTTCATTTTCATTTACGCCTTCTAAAATTTGAGTATTGATAGAATCTTTAATGCCAAGTTTGACATATTTTTTAACAGCTTTTTGATTTTCTAAAATTTCAACATAATAGCCTTTTGGATCGCTTTTAATTGCATAAGTTGGCACTGCTAAAACAGCCTTTGCACTTGCTACGACAATTTCATTTTGTATACTCATACCAATACGCAAAAAATCATCTTTATTGGCTACATAAAATTTTGCGTAATAATAAATAGCATTTGATGAGTTTGAGCTTGAAGAACTCGAACTTGATGAGTTTGAGCTTGTACTAGAATCACTTACTTCAGTATCAGCTGGATCTATACTTGCAATCTTAGCATGATAAGTTTTTTGAGGATCATTAAGCAAAGAAAAATCAAGCTCCGTTCCTACTTTTATCTTACTCACATCAGCCTCTGCTATTTCCATCCTTACTTCCATTTCATCTAAATTAGCTATACGAACTATAGTAGGGGTGTTTTGATTAGCATTAACTGTTTGTCCTTCATCTACGGCTACATTAATCACAACACCATCTATAGGAGCAGTAATGGTTGTATAACCTAAATCTTTTTGTGCATTTTTAAGAGTGATTTCAAGCTGAACTACTTGAGCATTAAGCTCTGCAACATTGGCTTTTAAAGTATAATAATTATTTTTTTGAGTTTCTAAATTTTCAAGAGAACTTGCTTTAGCTGCATAAAGTTTTTGTTCTCTTTGATATTGCTTACTCGCAATCTCAAGAGCAACTTTTTTACTCTCTAAATTAGCCTTAGCACTTTCAAGTTGAGCTTTTGTAATATCTAAATCATTTTGTTGTTTATCTTTGTCAATTTGAGCGATCAAATCACCTTGCTTTACATGAGTTCCCACATCCACATAAAGTTTTATAATTTGTCCGCTAACTTGAGCACCCACATCAACTTGATCTTTGGCATATACCTTTCCTACTGCCTCTATGGTTTGAGATATATCTTTTTTTTGTATTTTTTGAGTTAAATAGCTGATTTTTTCATCATTATTAAAAAAAATAAAATAAGCTCCAACACTTCCAAGTATTGCAATTAAAATGATTAAAACAATCTTCTTTTTCATAATAACAAATCCTAAAGAAAAATCAAGGTTAAATTTTACTCATTTTTTGTGAATTTTTTGTGAATTTTTAATTCTATTTTATAAATTTAAAAATTCTAAAGCCATCATCACATCACCCTGCATTAAAACTTTTAAATTTTCATCATCCCAACAAAAAGTAGAACTATGGTGCAAAGCTGGATGATTTAAATCCTTTGAAATTCCAACAAATACATAAGCTCCCATTCTTTCTCGTGTTAAAAAAGCAAAATCTTCAGCCCCCATGTCAGGTTTAGAAGAAACAATGATATTTTCTTCTCCTAAGACCTTTACAAAAGCTTTTCTTGCTATTAAAGCAGCTTTTTCATCATTAATCAATGGAGGAAATTCTTTAGTATATTTAAGCTTATAATCTCCACCATTAGATTTTGCTGTAGCAGCAGCCACTTCTTCTAGAGAACTTTTTAAAATATCTTGTGTTTTATCATTTAAAAAACGCACGGTTCCTTTTAAATAAGCATTTGTAGGAATAACATTATAAGTAGTTCCTGCGCAAATTTGACCTACGGTAATCACCCCTGCTTCATAAGGGGCTAAACGCCTAGAAACAACACTTTGTATATTATTTACAAATTGCGTTGCCATAATTATAGGATCTATACAAGTATGCGGATGAGCTCCATGTCCTCCTCTGCCAATAAATTCCAAATCAAAAATATCCGTTCCAGCCATCATTTCGCCACTTACAATTTGAGCAGTATTTTCAAGCAAAGACCCCCATAAATGACAACCAAAAACCGCATCAACATAAGGATTTTCCAATACACCTGATTCTATCATAGGTTTAGCTCCACCGCTTCCCTCTTCTGCGGGCTGAAACATAAATTTAATCGTGCCACAAAATTCATCTTTGAGCTCATTTAATATCAAAGCAGCTCCCAAAAGTCCTGCTGTATGTCCATCATGTCCACATGCGTGCATCTTACCATCAATTTTTGAAGCATAACTTAGATTAGTTTTTTCTTGTACAGGCAAAGCATCCATATCCGCTCTTAAAAGAACGCATTTTGGTTTTTTCTGACTCTTCTTTTTTCCTTCTATAGTAGCTAAAATTCCTGTTTTTGTAATATTTTTTTGATATTTAATGCCAAACTCATCTAAAATTTTACACACTAAACGAGCTGTATTTTCTTCTTCAAATTCAAGCTCAGGATGCATATGAATTTGATGTCTTAAATCAACTACTTTATCATAGTACTTTAGTGCTAAATTTTCAACCAGCTTTTGCATTCTTTTCCTTAATCTAAATCTTTTATTTTCTCATCTGCTTTTTTACTGTCAAGTTTTTCCAAATTCGCCTCCATTTTTCGTATTTCTTCTTCTCCACTACGCACTAATTTTGCATCAATTTTGGAAAAATCTCCAGTTTTTTTATTTGGATATTCTACCTTAGAAAGTATAAAACGCAATAAATTTAATCTTGCTTTTTTCTTATCATCAGAAGAAATAATAGTCCAAGGACAAGTTGGAGTATTAGATGCTAAAAGCATAGAGTATTTAGCTAAAGTATATTTATCCCATAATTCTTGCGATTTTTGATCCACAGGAGATAATTTATATTGTTTAAGTGGATCACTTCGGCGTTTTTCAAAACGTTTTTTTTGCTCGTCTTTTGATACCGAAAAATAAAATTTAAAAAAAATAATATCACTATTTGAAATCATATTTTCAAACAAAGGCACTTCTCTTAAAAAATCTTTATGTTGTTGCGGTGTACAAAAACCCATAACCGGTTCTACTCCTGCGCGATTATACCAAGATCTGTCAAAAATCACAATCTCACCAGCTGAGGGCAAATGTGCTATATAACGCTGAAAATACCACTGTGTTTTTTCCACATCACTAGGTTTTTCAAGAGCCACAACGCGGCAACCACGCGGATTTAAATGCTCAATCAAACGTTTAATCGCCCCACCTTTTCCAGTCGCATCACGCCCTTCTATAAGTATAAGAACCTTTAAACCCTTGGCTTTAACATGATTTTGAAATTTCAAAAGCTCAATTTGCAAATTCTTTAAATCTTTTTCATATTCTATTGTACTTTTCTTTCTTTTAACAGAAACATAAATTTCATTCTTTTTAACAGCCCCTTGCGTTTTTGGAGAATTATTTTCTTGCATTTTCAAACCTTTATAAAGTATTTAAAGCAAATTTACCATAATAAATTATAATTGAAGCTAAAAATAAAGGAAAAAATAAGTTTTTAGGAAATTTATGCGTATTTTTGGTATTATTTTATTAAGTTTTTGTTTATGTTTTGCTTCTATATTATCTTTAAATGAAGCTTTTAATGTAAAATCAAACTCTTATAATAACTCTATCTCAATTGATATTAAACTTGGAAAAGATATTTATCTTTATTCTAATAAACTTAAATTATATATAAACGAAAAAGATATAAGTTCTTTGATTAATCTACCTCAAAGTTCTACAAGAGGTAATGAAAATGTTTATTATCAAAAATTAAATTTAGCTTTGCCAAATTTATTACTAGAGCGCTTTGCAAAAAATACCACAAATTTAATCAAACTCGAATTTCAAGGCTGTTCTGAACAAGGCTTGTGTTATAATCCTCAAACTTGGTACTTTGATCTCATTTCTAAAAAAGATGCTTTTGAAATTTCAAAACCTTACAAAGCTCAAAAAATAGATAAAAAAACTAAAATTGAATCTGAAGAAAGCTCTATAGCAAATTTTTTAGCAACAGATAACTTTTTTTGGATTTTGCTAAGTTTTTTTGGCTATGGACTTTTACTCTCCTTAACACCTTGTATTTTACCTATGATTCCGATTTTATCTTCTCTTATCATAGTAAAAAGTAATGCTAAATTTTCAAAAAAATATAGTTTTTTTCTCTCTCTTATCTATGTTTTTTTCATGTCTTTAGCCTATGCTATTGCTGGAGTTATAGCAAGTTTTCTAGGAGCAAGTATTCAAGGAATTTTACAAAAACCTATTATTTTAATTCTTTTTGCTCTAATTTTCATAGCTTTTGCTTTTGCTATGTTTGGAGCTTTTCGCTTTGAATTGCCATTAAGATTTCAAACCTTTATACATAAAAAAAGCGAAAAAGGGAAGGGAGTTGTAGGTATAGCCATCATGGGATTTTTATCTGCTTTAATAGTAGGTCCTTGCGTAGCAGCTCCTTTAGCAGGTGCTTTAATTTATATAGCCAATACAGGCAATGCTTTATTAGGTGGTAGTGCGCTTTTTATCATGAGTTTTGGCATGGGTATACCTTTGCTTTTCATAGGCTTAGGATTAGGTTTTATTAAACCTGGTTTTTGGATGGAAAAAGTAAAAATTTTCTTTGGTTTTGTTATGTTGGCTATGGCTATTTGGATACTTTCTAGAATTATTGAAGAAAATTACATTTTAATTGCCTATGGAATTTTAGGTGTATTTTTTAGTGTTTTTATGGGAATTTTTGAAAAAAGTTTTACAATAATTTCTAAAATTAAAAAAAGTATTTTAATTCTTATTTTAGCTTATTCTCTAAGTATTTTCCTAGGGGGACTTTTTGGGGCTAAAAATTTCTTAAATCCTTTAAATTTCAATACTATATCTGCCTCAAAACCTGCTTTAAGCTATGATTATATCAACAATTTTGAACAATTAAAGCAAGAAATACAAACAAATACAAAGCCCATAATGCTTGATTTTACAGCATCTTGGTGTGAAAATTGCAAACTTTTAGATGAATTAACCTTTAGCGATGAAAGAATCATACAAAAAATGCAAAATTACAAACTTATCAAAGTTGATGTAAGCGAAAATAATAATGAACAAATTAAAACCATGAAAGAATTTAATGTTTTTGGCCCACCTGTTTTAATCTTCTTTGAAAATGGAAAAGAAAAATTAAAAATCACGGGTTTTATCAGTGCTGATGATTTATTAAAAAAACTAGAACCATGAAAATTCAAAGTTTGCAAATAGGGAAAATTAAAAACTATAAAAATTTCCAAAGTGCATTTATTAAAGATACTTACCTAGAAGAAATACAAATTGATTTTCTAGGTATTTTAGATGATCAAATAGCTGATAAAATTCATCATGGAGGCTACCATAAGGCTATTTTTGCCAACTCTTGTAAAACTATCCTATATGGGAAAGATTTCTTAATAAAAAGCTAAATTTTGGCTCAATGGGTGAAAATTTGAGCATCGATGGGCTTTGTGAACAAAATGTTTGCATAGGTGATATACATCAAATTTCAAATGCAATACTGCAAGTAAGCGAACCTAGAAAACCTTGTGTAAAAATTTCTAAAATTCACAATAATTCAAATTTTACACATGAAATTTTTAAAACGGGCTTGAGTGGATGGTATTATAAAGTTTTACAAGTTGGACAAATACGAAAGCATGAAAACATTAAAATTTTAGAAAAAAATTCTACTTCACTTAGTGTATTTGAACTCAATCAACTTTTTTACTCCCCACATCAAGCTCTTAGACAAAATCCGATTTTATTAGATAAATTAGAAAAATTAAACTCTCTCATATCTCAAAATTGGCACGAAACGATACACAAACGCTTAAAAAATACTTACGATATAAGCTATATGGATAGCTTATAAGTTTTTAAAGTTATTTTTAGGTAAAATAATTCTTTTTCGAAAGGATAATCATGCAAAGACAAACATGGAGTAGCACACTAACTTATATTCTAACAGTCGCTGGAGCAACCATAGGATTTGGAGCAACTTGGCGTTTTCCCTATCTTGTAGGAGAAAATGGTGGCGGTGCTTATGTATTAGTTTTTTGTATAGCTATGATTATCATAGGCATTCCTGTTATTTTAGTTGAAAATGTCATAGGCAGAAAAGCGATGACAAATAGCGTAGATGCTTTCAAACAAAAATGGCAAAGTATTGGATATATGGGACTTTTAGGAAGCTTTGGCATAATGGCTTACTACATGGTACTTGGAGGATGGGTTTTAGTTTATATTTGGGAATTAACCCTAGGGAATTTTAGTCTTGCCAATGTAGTAAACAAAGAATTTACTCATCAGTTTTTTAACGACAAAATAGCCTTCAATCCTTTAGGAGTTGGTATTTTTACCACTGTTTTTGTAATTATTAATTATATTATTTTAAAAAGAGGCATTATAGATGGTATAGAAAAATCCGTAAAATTTTTAATGCCTTTATTATTTATTTGTCTTATTATTGTTGTAGGACGCAATTTAACCCTTGATGGAGCTATGGCTGGAGTTAAATTTTATCTTGAACCTGATTTTAGTAAAATTTTATCACCAAAACTTTTAATCGATGTTTTAGGACAAGTCTTTTTTGCTTTATCCCTAGGTTTTGGGGTAATGATAACACTTTCATCTCATCTTAATAAAAATGAAAATATGGCAAAAACCGCTATTTATACAGGGGTTTTAAATACTATCATAGCTGTTTTGGCTGGTTTTATGATTTTTCCAGCACTTTTCTCAGCGGGACTTGCTCCAGATAGCGGGCCTTCTTTGGTTTTTGAAACTTTACCTATAGCATTTTCTCATATCCATTTTGGCACCATTGTGTGTATTTTATTTTTTGTCTTACTCTTGATTGCAGCTTTAACCACAAGCTTGCCAATTTATCAAGTTATTATTAGCGTATTAGAAGAAAAATTTAAATATTCTAAAAATCTTTCTATTAACCTAACTCTAGGGTTTATCTTCATACTTGGTAATCTTCCTTGTATTCTAACTTATGGGCCTTGGCGTGATATTGTTATCATCAAAGGAAAAAACATTTTTGATAGTTTTGATTTCATTAGTGGAAATATTTTGTTTGTTTTAACTGCATTTTTTTGCTGCATTTATGTAGGTTGGATTTTAGGCAAACAAGAAAGTCTAAAAGAACTTAGCAATAACAATACACTTAAAAGTTCATGGTTTGGAATTTGGTTTTATTATGTAAAATATATAGTACCTTTGATTATTTTAATCATTTTTATCTATGGAATTTTAAACTAATTTTTTAAATTTATATCTCTCTAACATAGTGGAATTTCCTAAAATTCCACCTTGATGTATATAAAGCAATGGTTTTTTCCACTCTTGTTTTAATGCTATACTTAATCCTAAAATATCATACAACAAGTCAAATTCTATATTGCACTTTAACTTTAAATCCATATAAAGCTCATAAAATTCTTTATACGGCTTAGCAAAGTGATATTTTTTATCACTTGTTAAAAATTCTAAATTTGAAAAATCATAGCTTGGATCTAATGTTAAAATTTGTTTTTTAAGATATTTAATATCACCTACACAAGCGCAAGTAAATACTTTAAATTTAGAATACTTTGCCAAAAAAGCTGCCGAAGTGCCTGTACCCGAAGGTAAAAAAATATCAAAATCAAGCTTTAAACTTTGACTTTGCATTTGAATTTCTTGAGCAAGTTCCATATAGCCATATTGAGCTTCTAAATTAGCTATGCCTTGTTCTATAAAAATATCATCTTTTTTACACAAAGACAAAGCAAATTGCTTTAAGGATAAAGAATGGATATTTTCTACAAAATCAACACCATTTTCTAAAGCTAAAGCATAGTTTCCACAAGGATTATTCTTAAGAAAAGTAGAAATTTTTTCACAAGCAAAAACAAGCTTATATGATCTTTGTTTAGCAAAAATACTTAATGCTGCTAAAGCATTACTTTGAGTTCCACCATAACTTATAAAACATTGATTTTTAGGATATTCTTGATGAAAATAAAATGCAAGTTTTCTAGCTTTATTTCCATTAATCTCTCCTAATAAATCATCTCTTTTAACATAAAATTCAAACCCATTAAAATTTATCTTTTGTATAGGGCTGATTGTTTTAATGAAATTCAAAGAATTTTTCTATATCTTTTAAAGCATTGTCATTTTTAATGCTAAATTTTATCTCTATACGACGACTCTTATCCTTATCTTCAATCCCATTGATAAACACAGGATCTGAAAAAGAACGCCCGCTTGCCATTAAAAGCTTTTGAAGTTTATCATTTTTATAAAAAGTATAGATAAAATTCATCACCTCATATGCTCTTTTTTGTGATAAATCTAAATTATAAATATAAGATCCATCACTATCAGTATGTCCTTCAATAATGATATTTTCAATGTTAGAAAAAATTTTTGGATCTTCAAGAATAGCATCAAAATATTCGCTTAAGATTTTTCTCAAACTTGCCTTTGCCTCATTTTTTAACACATAAGAATCTTTATCAAAAAGTACTTCAGCAGGCAAAGAAATAGATCCTGTCTTTTCATCTATAGTGATATTATTATCAAGTTTGCTTTGCAATTCCTTGCTTAAATTTTCACGAATCAAACCAAGATTTTGCACCTTTTCTTTAGCTTTTTGAAAATCTTCTTGTAAATTTTTAAGCTCTTCATCTTTTTTCTCTAGTTGACCTAGTAAAATCAAAATTTGCTTATCTTTATTATCTAAAGTTGAGTTTAAATCTTTGCTTAACTGCTTGTAATTTGTAATATTAGCCTCTAATTCTGCTTTTTGAGAATTAGCAAGATTTAAAGCACTAGAAGCATTGTTTAAATCAGAACTTAGTTTAAACACTATGGCTTCTTTATTTCTAAGCTCTTCTTTGCTCTCCTCTAAGCGTGCCTCTTGTTTATTGAGATTGTCTTTGATTTCTTTTAAATCACTTTGAGTTAAAACATATTTTACAACAATAGCACCTATTAGCAAAATAAAAACAAACAGCAATCCTGCCATTAAATCAGCATAAGCTATCCAAAAATTGCTATCTTCTTTTGACTCATTTTTCATTTATTTTCTTTATCTTCGTTTTTTAGCTCATCATTGCTTTCTTGCTTAGATATTTCTGCTTGAATTTCATCTTGATTTTCTTCAGTCTTAGACTCTGAAAAATCTTCTATTTGTTTGGTTTCATTTTCTTTATTCTGATTTTCATCCCCAGAAAGCTTGCTCATCATTTGACTTGTTTCTTCATCAAGTGCTTTCATTTCTTTTTTAAGCTCATCCATCATTTTGATTTTAGCATCGATGCTTTTTTCTTCTTCGTATACTTCTTTAAATTTATGCATACCTTCAAACAAGCTTGCTTTAAATCCCTCAAAAACCTTTTCTTGACTTTCCAACATTGCTTTTTCATAAAGTTCAAAATTTTTACCAAAACGCTCTACTTTTTCATCGAATGCACTTAGCGTCTTATCAAGATGATGAATTTTATCACTACTGATATCGAGCAAGCGATTATATTGTTCTGACATTCTTGTATTGATTTCTTTTAAATTTTGATTGAGTAAACCTATACCATTTAACATTTCACTATAAAGCTTTCCAAGATCGCGTTGATCTCTTTGTGCTTTACTAAGCTCACCCATGGTTTGTTTGATGTGTTCACTACTTAATCTAATGGCCTTTTCTTCTACATTTAGCATATCTTGGAAAATACCAAATTTTCTATCAATAGCATGATCAAGCTCTGCAAAAAAATCATCGTTACTAACTTGTTTAAAAATTGCTCCAATTTTTTCAAAATGTTGCAAACTCTCAGTTAAATATCTTTGATCAAGCTCTTCTTTTGTCCAAAAAAATCCACTTGTAGCGTTTTTTTGACGATTTAGCAAACGATCTATTTTACTTTTACCATATTTTTCAAAAAACATCCACCATAATGCAAGAAAAATTCCATAAATTGAAACATAAAAAGCAGTTCCTACTCCACTTAATAAATCTGCAATTTCTTGTTCTAAAGCGGCTGTATCACTAGAACTAAAATTTGGCATTGAAAAAGCTATGCTGATAAAAGTTCCTAAAATTCCCATCATTGGAAAAATTGCCGAACCTATACTAGCAAAATTCTCATTTCTTGCACCTTTAATATATGTATAAGCAAAGTCATCAAAATTGGCATTTGATTTCGTGTCTTTCCCTATGGCAAGAAAATGCCTCATAATATGTCTTTTTAAAGCCTGTTTAAATTCATCTTTTTGTTGTTCAAAAATACTATACGCATACTCAGCACTATGTCTAGCAAAAATCAATGCTGTAAAAAAAATCACACCTGTCATAATAACCGTATGTAATTCAACCTTAAAGTCAATTACATTAAAATAACCTAATAAAATCAAAATATAAAGAAAAGCTGGAATAAAAATAATTTTAAAATAAACCAAAGAACCTCTTGCATCTTTGCCTTCAGGCAAAACAAGTTCTGAAATTTCATCTGATTTAATCTCCATGAAACCAATACCTCAATAAAAATTTTATTTTAAAGATTGCTACTTAATTTGATAAAAATTTTTAAAACAAAATAAAACTAAGCCTTTAAAATGCTTAGTTTTTGTTTATACAGTTTAAATCTTCAAAAGCGACTTCAAGACGCTTTATCATGCTTTCTTCACCACTCCTTAACCAAACACGCGGATCATAGTATTTTTTATTTGGCTTGTCATCACCTTCTGGATTTCCAATTTGTCCTTGCAAATAAGCCCTATTTTTAAGTTCATATTCACGTACCCCATCCCAAAAAGCCCACTGGGTATCTGTGTCAATATTCATCTTAATTACGCCATAACTTACTGCATTTTTAATATCTTTTAGCTCGCTACCGCTACCACCATGAAATACAAAATTTATAGGCTTATCATTTTTTAAAGCAAATTTATCTTTGACAAATTTTTGCGAATTTTTTAAAATTTCAGGTTGTAAGCTAACATTTCCTGGTTTGTAAACTCCATGTACATTTCCAAAGCTTGCTGCAATTGAAAATTTATCACTAATTTTTCCAAGTCTTTCATATGCAAGTGCTACATCTTCTGGTTGGGTATAAAGCTTAGAATTATCAATACCTGTATTATCCACTCCATCTTCTTCGCCACCTGTACAACCTAGTTCTATTTCAAGTGCGACACCTAAAGCATCAAGTTTTTGAAGATAGACTTCACAAGTGTTAAGATTTTCTTCTAAACTTTCTTCACTAAGATCAAGCATATGAGAACTAAATAAAGCTTGTCCATGGGTTTTTTTATATTGTGCATTTGCCTCAATAAGCCCATCAATCCAAGGTAAAAGTTTTCTTGCGGCATGATCAGTGTGTAAAATCACAGGTACACCATAAGCTTTAGCAAGTAAATGTACATGTTTAGCCCCACTAATTGCACCTAAAACTTCTCCATTAGGACAATTTTTCCCTGCATAAAATTTTGCCCCACCATTTGAAAACTGGATAATAACTGGAGAGTTAACTTTTTTTGCAGATTCTAAAACTGCATTAATAGAATCAGTTCCTACAACATTAACAGCAGGGATAGCAAAACCCTCTGCTTTAGCATAGTCATAAACTTTATTAAGCTCATCTCCGCTAATCACCCCTGCTTTTACAATGTCTAAAACACCCATTATTTATATTCCACTTTAGCACTATTTAAAAGATCTTGGCCTTTTTGATTGATAACTTTTTTAAATTCTTCAAATTTAAGTCCGTTTTCAATACCTTGTTTTACTTCATCAAATTTGATTTGACCTTTAGCCTGCGAATTTTCTTTTAAGATTACATGATAGCCAAAATTCGTTTTTATTGGAGTTGTAGTAATAGTACCATTTTTAAGTGCAAAAGCAGCATCTGTAAAAGGCTTTACCATAGTTGATTGATCAAACCAACCAAGCTCACCACCTTGGTTTTTTGAACCTGGATCAATTGATTTCTCTTTAGCAAGCTCACTAAATTTAGCATCTAGTTCTTTACCTTTTAAACCTTTAAGTTCGTTAATAATATCCTTAGCTTCTTTTTCTGTCGCTACTAAGATATGTTTTGCTTGCACTCTCGCAGGTTTTACGTATTTGTCTTTATTTTGATCATAAAAAGCTTTAACTTTAGCCGCATCAATTTTAATTGTATTTAAAATTTTCTCTTGATAAACATTAACAAGTATTGCATCTTTTGCACGATCAAGTTCTTTTGTGTATAAAGGATCTTTTTCTAAATTTTGTTTTTTAGCATCTTGCAAAATTAAGTCTTGCATAATATACTGCTGAATAAGAGCTTTTTTTTGATTATTTGGCAAAGTTTTAAAATCCTGTCCTCTAAGCATAGGGGCAAAAAATTCACTTACTTCTGTATCACTAATGCTCTTGCCATTAACAGTGGCTACTGTAGCTGCATTTACATTTAAAGCTACACCTGCAATCAAAGCTGCTGCAACTAAAGAAATTTTTTTCATTGGGTTTCCTTTTTAATAAAATGTATATAAAATCGATTATATCTAAACTTGGTTTAAAGCTAATTAACTAAAATTAAAAAATGAAAAGAAATTTAGAAATCAAAGAGCTTTTTTTAAAACATTTTGAGAAACCTGTAACAGAACTTAAATTTTCAAATTTATACGAACTATTAGTCTGTGTGATGCTTTCAGCCCAATGCACTGATAAAAGAGTTAATCTCATCACTCCTGATCTTTTTAAAGCTTATCCTGATATCAAATCTCTTGCAAATGCAAATTTATCAAGCCTTAAAACCTACATACAAACTTGTTCATTTTTTAATAATAAAGCACAAAATCTTATAAAAATGGCAAAAGCAGTTTGTGAAAATTTTGACGGAGAAATTCCCCTTGAAGAAGAGAAATTAAAATCCTTAGCAGGCGTGGGACAAAAAACCGCCCATGTGGTTTTAATAGAATGGTGTGGAGCAAATTTCATGGCTGTAGATACTCATGTTTTTAGAGTTTCTCACCGCTTAGGACTTAGCAAAGCAAAAACTCCAGAAGCTACAGAAGAAGATTTAACACGCATATTTAAAGATAATCTTAACTATCTTCATCAAGCCATGGTTCTTTTTGGACGCTACACTTGTAAAGCTAAAAAACCTTTATGTAAAGAATGTTTTTTAAATCATCTTTGCAAAAGTAAAGATAAGGAACTTAAATGAAAATTTTCATCTTTTTACTCGCTATATTTCTTAATATTTTCGCCTTAGAATCTTACAAGCCTAGTGCTGTTTTTTCTTCTTATTTTAACAACATAAATTGCTCGCAAATCTTAGATAAGTTTTTTTATCTAAATTGCTATGATTATAAACTCAAAGGTACAAAAGCCGTTGCTTATAAAGTAGAAGCTTCAAATTTAAAAAATAAACAAATTAAAAAACGTCCTCGCTTTGAAGATGATACAAATATTCCTAAAAAATACCGCACTACTTGGAGTGATTATAAAAACAGCGGCTACACGCGAGGACACACTGCACCCAATGCTTCTTTTAGCTTTAGTAAAGCTGCCCAAAATTCAGTATTTTTAATGAGTAATATTACCCCACAAAATGCGCAAATAAATAATATAATTTGGAATGAAATCGAACAAAGAGAAAGAAATTTGGCTTTAAAATTTCAAAGTATTGAAGTTTTAAATTTAGTACTTTACGATAAAGAACCACAATACATTAAAAACCATATTGCTATACCAAGTTTTTATGTAAAAATTATTAAAACTCCGAAATTTAAAGAATGCTATCAAGTACCAAACCACGAAGTAAATGATGAAAATATTAAACAGTATCAAATAAATTGTGATAAATTTTAAGGTATAAATTATGGAGATAAATGCTCTTACAATAACCACTCTTTATATCATAGGTATTTCCGCAGAAGGAATGACAGGGGCTTTAGCTGCAGGACGCCATAAAATGGACCTTTTTGGAGTTATTTTTATTGCTCTCGTAACAGCAATTGGAGGCGGAAGCATACGAGATGTGCTTTTAGGACATTATCCTTTAACTTGGGTTAAACATCCTGAATATATTATTTTAATCTGTTTTTGCGCCCTTATAGCCACAAAAATTCCACGTGTAGTAACCAAACTTGAAACTTTATTTCTAACTCTTGATGCTATAGGACTTGTTGTTTTTAGCATACTTGGAGCTCAAATAGCCATAGATCAAAATCATGGGTTTATCATAGCCGTTGCTGCTGCTGTAATTACGGGTGTTTTTGGTGGAATTTTAAGAGATATTTTATGTATGAGAATCCCTTTGGTATTTCAAAAAGAAATTTATGCAGGAATTGCCATAATTGCAGGAGCAATCTATTATTCTCTAATAATGTGGCTTGAGCTTAATGCTCTAGTTTGCACACTTTTAACTCTTTTTATAGGAGTTATTGCAAGGCTTTTAGCTATCAAATATCAATGGTCTTTACCTATTTTTTCTTATAATGAAGAAAAATAATTTATCGTTGCTTTATACAAGTTTGCTAAGATGCTAAAAATTTTTAGGAGATTGATAAATGCAAAGACTAAGTATTTTACTTACAATTTTAATAATTATTAATATAACAGCTTGCGATAGCAAAACAGAAAATTACTACAAAAATCATCCTAGCGAAGCAAAAGAAAAAGCAAAAGAATGCAAAGAAAGCGGAACTCTTAGCGAAGATTGTATTAATGCATTAGAAATTGGTATTAAGCCAACAAATGAAGAGAGTAAATACAGTCCAAACACACCAAAAAAATCTGATAATCAGATATTAGAAGCTTTAAAACAAAATAATTTAAAAAAAGAAAAAATCACAAAAGATATTAACCAAAGTTCAGAAAATAATGAAAGTATTATAATGCCGCCCATAGCAGAAACACCTTCTGAAATTTATCTTTCCAAAACAACAGAAAACAATCAAAGTTCTATCTTTAGTGATGATATTAATATAACACAGGAAAAATTACCATGAAAATAACTCTTTTTTTAAGCCTTATTGGTATATTTTTTGCAGCATGCGAACAAACCAAAAGTGTAGAATATTATCAAAATCACCCTGAAGAAGCAAAAAAAAGAAGTTTAGAATGCAGGCACAAAGCTATCATCAGTCAAGATTGTGTTAATGCGTATAAGGTAGGTTTTCCAAAAGATGAATGGGAAAATGAAAATATCTCTAATCCTTAAAAGCTATAAAAGTTTCAAAATTTGCCCATTTAAAAATACTTTCTATTTTCTTAAAACCTGCCTTTTCTAGCATGTTTAAATTTTCTTTTTGACTATAAGGAATTAAAACATTTTCTAAGGCTTCTCTTTTAGCTGCAATTTCAAATTTAGAATAGCCTTGTTTTTCTTTGTAGTCTGCATAAAGTTCTATGATATTTTTAGACAAAAAAGCATCTTCATAAAGGATTTTTTCACTCATAATCAAAATGCCTTTAGGATTTAAATTTTTATAAATTTTATCAAGCAATTCCTGTCTTTTAGGAGGACGAATAAACTGCATGGTATAATTTGCCACAAAAACATCGCAAGTAAAAAAATCAAATTCGCATAAATTAGCTTCAAAAAAACTTATATCAAGTCCATAAGCTTTAGTTTTTGACTTTGCAACTTCAAGCATAGAAGCAGAATTATCCACGCCAAAAAGTTTAAAATCCTTTCTTAGATTTGCCAACAAAATCAAAAAATTAGCACTTGAACAGCCCAAATCACAAATACTTGCATTTGCAAGTAAAATTTTAGCCAATAAATTAGCACAAAGTTCTAAATTTTCCCTATAAAATGGTACAGAACGATTAATCATATCATCAAAAACACTAGCCACGCTTTTATCAAATTCAAATTGTTTTTTAGGGCTTTGTTTAAAAAGTTCATCTTTCATCATTTTTCCTTAATAATTCTCTAGCTTGTTCTATGTCTTTGGCAATTTGATTTTTAAGTTTTTTTAGATCTTGAAATTTTTGATTCTCTCTTAGAAAAGATATAAACTCAAGTTCGAAAAACTCCCCTTGTGTGAAATTTTCACCTAATTCTTCTAAAATATGACTTTCTATAGCAAAATTTTCATCGCTTGATCTTACACCTAAAAAACTCACACTTTTATAAGTTTTTCTTTGACTTTTTAACAAAGTAGCATAAACACCATTTTGAGGTAAAAAATAACCTTCACAATCTAAATTTATAGTCGCAAAAAGTTCTTTAGAGCCCAAACCTTGTCCTTTAATCAACTTTCCTTTAATACTATAATCTCTTCCTAAAAATTCTTTTGCTTTTTGCAAATTTGCTTTTGATAAAAAATCCTTAATTAAACTTGCATGAACACCTATTCCGTCTATGCTAAATTCATCAACTATTATAGTTTTTATCCCACTTAAAAACTCAATATCTTTAGCATTATAAGCTCTATTTTTCCCAAAAGAAAAATCATATCCCACCACTATAAATTTTAAATTGACAAATTCTTTTTTCAAAAAGCTTAAAAAATCTCTACCATCTAAAGATTTTATACTTTCAAAATCCACTTCTATAACTTTTTTTCCTGAAATTTCTTCTTTTTGACGATTTGAACAAAGAAATTGACCCTTAAATTTATTAATAACTAATAAAGCCCCATTCTCATCTAAACATTTTACAAGTTTTAGATGTCCTAAATGCATACCATCAAAACAACCTATGGCTAAAGAGGTAATATTAATTTTTGATATAGTAGTAAAAATATTCAACATTACCTTCCTTTCCTTTAATGCTTGATTTTTGCGTATTTTTTAAAAGCCAACCCAATTTAGCACATGCTTTTTCAAAATCCATTCTTGCCTTTAAGATTGCCTTATCATCTTTTAAAACACCTTTTTTATCTCTTTTGATATTTTTTCCCACTTCAAACTGAGGTTTAAAAAGTAAGATAATTTCCTTTAAAGCTAAATTATCGATATAATAAAGTAAATTAATAAGAGAAATAAAACTCACATCACAAGTAACAAGTTCAAATTTTTCTTCACTTTTAAAGGTTCTAAGATCTGTATTTTCATGCAAGATAATTTTTTCATTTACTCTTAAACTTGAATGGAGTTGATTACTACCCACATCAAGAGCAGTGATTTTTAAAGCCTGATTTTCAAGTAAAATTTGCACAAAACCACCCGTGCTAGATCCTATATCAAGACAATTTTTATGTTTTATTTCAATATCATTTTCTTCTAAAAAATTTTTTAATTTCAAAGCTGCTCTTGAAACATAAATTTCACTTAAAAGATCCAATTTTAACTCATTGGCTAAAAGTATATCTTCAAGATTTAAATCTTGCGTTTTTTTTAAATTTTCTAAAAAATTTTTCACATCAAAAGAAGCTTTAAAACTTTTACCATTAAGTAAAATCTCTTCATTTTCTATAAGCTCTAAAGCTTTATTTCTACTGATATTTAAACGCTTTGAAACAAAAAAATCAAATCTCATTTTAAACTCTCATTTATTCTTTTTTCGAAGTCTTCTTTTTCTTTAGAAAACCACCAAATGCCTATTTCAAAAGCATTTTTTTTAAAAATTTCTCTAAGATCTTTAAGTTCTTTTTCAAAAAGATCTTTTTCTTTTTGAATTAAACTTAAATTATGATCTTTTAAAAAATCAAAATTATTCATCCATAAAAGTATTTGTTCTTGTTCGGATTTTAAGGCATTATTTCTTTGCTCTTTTAAAAAATAACCTGCTAAAACCATGATAAAACACAAAAATAAAACAATTATTTTTATCTTTATTTTCAAAACAAAATTAAAAACAAAAGCCAAAAGAGAACAAAACATAAAAAAATTAAAAAAATCAAAAATAAAATTTAAAACCCTAAATCCCAAATATCCAAAATAAGAAAAAATAAAAAATTTTAAATTTGAAATAAAATGTAAAAATTCAGACAAAAAATCAAAATAAACAAAAGAAGCACTCTTATAGGCAATGATTTTCCTAGAAAAAAGTTCTAAATTTAAAATTTCATTGTAAGTAAAAAAAAGCCCATAAAATGCATAAAATAAAGCAGTAAAAAAACTAGCGATAACAACTATTCTAAAATCATTATAAGCATTATCTACAAATTGCAAATGTAATTCTTTTTTTAAAAATATCATCAATAAAGGCAAAATTATAAATATAAAAACAAAATCAATTTTTTCAAGATTTAAAAAATTTAAAAATAAAGAAATAAGTCCAAAAATCGCCAAGAAAAAACTAAAAATATAAAGATAAAAATCCCCCATACTAATACGATAAAACAAACTTCCCTTAATCAAAGTAGCTTCTTTTATAATATTTTTTCTAAGCTTTAAAAATAAAAAGAATTCCCAAAAAAGTGTTAAAAAAATAGGAATTAAAAAAAATAAAGAAAAAACAGTCCTTTGCCAAGTTAGCAAAAAGCCAAAAAGGCTTAAAAGCGTTAAAATATAAGAACTATTCTTTAACAAGCTCATTAAAGGCACTTTCATCTATACATTTTACTTCAAGCTCTTTAGCCTTAATCAGCTTAGAACCTGCCTCTTCTCCAAAAAGCACATAGTCAGTCTTTTTAGAAACCGAACCACTTACCTTACCTCCAAGCTTTTCTATTAAAGCCTTAAACTCATCTCTTGGGCGTGAAAGAGTGCCTGTAATCACAAAAGTTTTACCAAAAATCACACCATCGCTTTTGATTTCAAGTTTTTCTATTTTCAAATTTAAAAGCTTGTAAAACTCATCAATTCTTGTGCGATTAACACGCGTAAATTCGCAAAGACTTAAAGCCATTTGCTCTCCAAAACCTTCTAAATTGGCATAAGCTTCAAAGCTTTGCTTGTGCCACTCTTTACCAAAACTTAAACTTAATTTTTTAGCCGCAACCTCGCCAATATGCTCTATCCCTAAAGCTGTGATAAAACGAAAAAGCTCACATTCTCTTGCTTGTTCTATGGCATTTAAAAGATTGTTAATTTTCTTTTCTTTAAAGCCTTCCAAACCTTCAAAATCATTAAATTTTAAATGAAAAATACTCTCAAGCGTAGTGATTTTTTTGTGCTTGTATAAAAGCTCTACTATATTTTCTCCCAGTCCGTCGATATTAAGACATTTTTTAGAAACAAAATGAATGATAGAATTTATAAGTCTATCTTCACAGTCTATATTTTGACATTTTATTAAAGTTCCTTCATCTAAAAGCTCACTTTGGCAAGTAGGACAAAGCTTAGGGCGTGAAATTTCCATCTCTAAACCTTCTCTACGATCTTTAAAAACCTTAGTGATTTTAGGGATAACATCGCCACTTCTTATCACGCTTACAAAATCATTGATTTTAACATCAAGTCTTGCAATCTCATCAAAATTATGGAGTGTGGCTGATTTTACTACAACCCCATCTAAATTTACAGGTTCTAAAACCGCCACAGGAGTGATCACTCCACTTCTTCCCACTTGTAAATTTACGCCTATTAAACGCGTGGTTTTTTCAAGTGCAGGAAATTTAAAAGCTGCCATAAATTTTGGAAATTTTACCGTATAGCCTAATTCTTCACAAAGTGCAAGATCATCAATTCTTACCACCATACCATCCATCATCATAGGCTTTTTTTCTCTTAAAGCTAAAAGCTCATCATAAGCTTTTAAAACCTCGTCTAAATTAACACAAAGTCTTACAAAATCATCTTTTAAAAAACCGAGCTCTCTGATAAATTGCATCACCTCGCTATGTTTGGTAAAATTTAAGGTATTTTCCCCTACTCCCCAAGGATAAAATTTCAAATTCCTTTCTTTGGTGATGCTTGTATCAAGCTGCCTTAAACTCCCACTTGCAGCATTGCGTGGATTGGCAAATAAACTTTGATTTAAAAGGGCTCTTTTTTCGTTGATTTTCTCAAAATCATCTTTTAAAATCACCACTTCTCCAAGAATTTCTATCCTTTCTTTATAGGCTATATTTTTAGGTATATTTTCTATCTCAAAAACATTAAGCGTTATATCCTCACCCACTTCGCCATCGCCCCTAGTGGCACCGCTTACTAATTTACCATTTTCATAAAGCAAATTTAAACTCGCTCCATCAAATTTAGGCTCTATAAAAAAGTTTTTTTCACATTTTGCGCGTTTTGCCCAAGCCCTAAGCTCACTCTCATCAAACACATCTTCCATCGACCACATACGCTTTAAATGAGCTATTTTTTTAAACTCGCTTTGTATAGTAGGAGCTATTTTTTGCGTTGGAGAGTCTTTTGAAATTTCATCTTTATTTTGTTCTTCAAAAGCTCTTAATTCTCTGATTAAAGCATCGTATTCTTCATCGCTAGCCAAGGGTTCATCTTTTTCATAATATGCCCTCATCCACAAATTGGCTAAAGCAACTTTTTCTAAATACTCTTCTTTTTTCATCTAAACTCCTATATTATCCATTGCCTGCGCTAAAGCAAAAAGTTGTTTGTGCTCATATAAATCATGCACTCTTATAATACTAGCACCATTTTCAAAAGCCTTTAAATGCAAATACAAAGTTCCTGCTAAACGATCTTTAATCTCGCTTTGAAAATACGCATTAATCACACTTTTGCGACTCGCACCTATAAGCAAAGGCTTGTTAAATTGCAAAAAATGCTCTAAGTGTTTGATTAAAATCATATTATGCCCCGCACTCTTTCCAAAACCAATACCTACATCTAAAATACTTTCTTTTACTCCAAAACTTTCTAAAAGTTCAAGTTTTTCTTTAAAAAATAAAGTCATCTCATCAAGTAAATCTTCATAAAAAGGATTATCTTGCATGTTATTTGGATTGTTTTGCATGTGCATTAAGCAATATTTTGCCTCATATTTACTTGCAAGTTTGGCTAGATTAAGATTTCTTAAACTTGTAATATCATTAATGAGTTTAAAACCCTTATTTAAAGCATATTCTAGACAATATTCATCAAAACTATCTAAACTAAAAATCGCTTTTTCATGATAATTTTTCTCATAAATTAAGTCAAGTACTTTTTTCAGTCTTTTAAATTCCTCTTCCTTACCACAATACTCACTCCCAGGTCTTGAACTTACCGCACCTATATCGATATATTCAGGCTTTAAAGCAAGAAAGTCATTAAGCCTTTTTTCAAAGTCTTCTTCACTCACACGACTTTTTGCATTAAAACTGTCTTCATTGACATTAATCACTACCATAAGCTCAGCTTTTTTTGGTTTTAAAAAATCTTTTTGCAAAAAAAGAGCCAAATTTTTAAGTCCAAAATCTTGAAGCTTTTCTTTAGCAATAAGCTTTTGAATTTGTTCTTTACTTGCCATTAAAAGTGCATTTGAATGAGTGATTTTTGCAGTAATTACTTCTTTATGAGTAATAAGTTCAGCTCCTACTCTTAAAGCATCTTGTTTTAAAATATTTGCTGCAGGAGTGGAAATATCTTTGATAAAAATAAAATGAATTTTTGTTTTTTCACTCATAATCTTTTGTCCCATTTTATGGGGATTTATGAAAGAACAAAGCAAATTAAAATCGGTATTTGGATTGATTTTAAAAAATTTCATTTTATTTCTTTGTATAATAATTTAGTAAAAGAGTAGCTAAAAGCACCCCGCTTTTAGAATTTAATTTTGCAAGCTCATAGCCTTCATAAAAAAACTCTAATTCTTCAGCATTAAAATCTTTATATTTCACACATTCTTTAGCAAGTAATGCGATTTGATCCATAAGTTCATTTTTATCCAAATTTTCATTTTTTTGCAAAAAATCAAAAAGCATTCTTAAATCCATTCTTTTAAGATCTAAATCAAGTTTTTTAACTTCCTTTTCAACTTTTCTTTTTTCACAAATAAGACGTGATTTTATAGTAGGTAAAAGTAAATTTTTAGAAGGTACCACAATAAGAAATTTAATATTTTTTGGAGGTTCTTCGAGAAGTTTAAGTAAAAAATTTTGTGCTTCTATCCTATAAGAATCCGCCATTAAAACAATAATTTTTTCTTCGGTTTCTGCGATATAGCTTTCTTTTTCAACTGCTCTTGCATCATCAAGTAAAAATTCATTTTGTGGCATAAAAAATCTTAATTTTTTAATACCAAAATTATTAATCATTTCTTCTTTAATACCTAAAAAATCTTCACTGATAATAATCTTACTAATAAACAAAATATTTATCCTAATTGCACCTTGGAAAATAATATTGCATCCAAACTTACATCAAAAAGTTGATATAAACTAATAAGCTTGATATCCAAGTCTTTATCTTTAGAATTTAAATAAAAACTATCTTGTAACTGCTCATCAAAAAGCCACAATAAACTATCATCTCTTGATTTAGCGATTAAAGATTTATTATCAGAAGCACTTCCTATGTAAAAATACACATAACCATTAGGAAAAGAAATGTCAAGCAAGTCATTAAGTAAAGCTATATCTTCTGAACTTTGTACTTTCTTCTTGCATAAAGAATTTAACGACACAAAAGGAAGCATGGGACGAGCGGCTTTTGAATTTATATTTTTTAAAAAATACTCTTCATACCAAGATCTTTGTTCATCGCACATTAAGACAAAAGTGCGTCCCTCTAAAAGATATTTAAGTCTTGCAGCCATCAAAGGAGCCCATTCTAAACGACGCGACTCCAACCATGCCATAAAAGCTCCGCCATTGCGAATATTTTCAAGAGTAAAACTTAAAAAATCACTCATTTATTTATCAAGTCCGTAGCACTCATGTAGTGCTCTAACTGCAAGTTCTCCGTATTTTTCATGAACTATCATTGAAATTTTTATTTCACTAGTAGAAATCATACCGATATTAATCCCCTCATCAGCTAAAGCTTTAAAAGCTTTACTTGCCACTCCTGAATGTGATTTCATGCCTACGCCGACTATAGAAACTTTTACTACAGCACTATCACTTTCTATAGTTGTTTTTGAGCTTAAAATTTTTTGCATAGCATTTTTAGCTAATTCAAGTTCATTTTGAGGAACCGTAAAACCCAAATTTGTAGCGCCATCAACTCCAACATTTTGTATAATCATATCTACATTAATATTTTCATTTGCTAAAACAGAAAAAATTTCAGCTGCGATTCCAGGCTTATCTTCTACATTTCTTAAAGTCACTCTTGCTTGATTTTTATCCAAAGCAATACCACTTACTAAAGCTTGTTCCATTCCATCTTCCTTTGTTATCATTGTTCCTTCGTTATTGTTAAAACTACTTCTAGTTACTAAGTTAACATTTAATTTTTTTGCAAGCTCTACAGAGCGATTTTGCAAAATTTTTGCACCCAAACTTGCAAGTTCAAGCATTTCTTCATAAGAAATTTTATCCAATTTCTTTGCCTTTGGTTCAATTCTTGGATCTGTTGTATAAACCCCATCAACATCGGTATAAATTTCACACAAATCCGCATTTAAGGCACCTGCTACCGCCACAGCACTTAAGTCGCTTCCACCACGCCCTAAGGTAGTTACATTACCTTCCTCATCTACACCTTGAAAACCTGCTATAACAACTATTTTACCATTTTGAAGTTCTGATTTTATCGCTTTTATATCAATATGATGAATTCTTGCCTTTGTAAAAACACTATCTGTAATAATTCCCGCTTTTCTCCCAGAAAATGATATAGCAGGATAACCCTTTTCATTTAAAGCGATGGAAAGTAAAGCGCTTGTTACACGCTCTCCACTGCTTAAAAGCATATCCATATCTTTACCATTAGGAGTTTTACTAAAATATTCAGCTTGCTCGATAAGAGTATTTGTCACCCCACTCATTGCAGACACTACAACAACAAGTTGATTACCCTGTTGCACACTTTGGATAACCCTATTGGCTACTGCTTCGATACGCTCAAGTGTTCCAACGCTTGTTCCACCATATTTTTGAACTATAAGCATTTTAGATATAACCTTTCTCTTCAAAATATTTGATCACTCTAACATAAATATTTTTTTTGAAATGATTAATCATTTCAAAAATTTGTTTAACACTCACAAATTGATAATCATCAAATTCAGGATGCTTGGTATTGATATTGATTGTAGCACCGTGCTTTAAACGCACTAAAAAATATTTTTGAATCTGTCCATCATAAGGATACATTTTTTTAACAATTTTACTCGGAAAATCATAACTCAACCATTCTGGATACTCAGCAATGATTTCAACCTCATCAGTGCCTATTTCTTCTTTTAGTTCTCTAAATAAAGCGTTTTTGACACTTTCACCTTTATCAATACCTCCTTGTGGAAATTGCCAAATATTATCCATATCACTTCTTTTAGCTATAAAAATCTTACACTCAAAAGGATAAGAACTTGATAAAACAATAGCTGCAACATTTGGTCTATAATTTTTCTCGTTTTCCACAATATTTTTCCTTAAATCTCAAGAATATAATTTTAACCTAAATCAAATCAAATTTTTATTAAAATACATTAAAAATTTAATAAAATATTTTAGGGTTTTTATGTATTTTTATATCCATATTCCATTTTGTGAAAGCAAATGTAATTATTGCGCTTTTACAAGTTTGAAAAAAAATGATTATGAAAAAGCTTATTTTCAGGCTTTAAAAGAAGATATTGTTTTTCAATTAAAACAATTTAACATTCAATCAAATCAAATTAAAACCTTATTCATAGGCGGAGGAACACCAAGTTGTGTCGATGCGTATAATTATGAAGATATTTTTAAAATTTTATATCCCTTACTAGATAAAAATGTAGAAATTTCATGCGAAGCTAATCCCAACTCAGCAACATTAAATTGGCTTAAAAATATGAAAAATTTAGGAGTTAATCGCATTTCTTTTGGAGCTCAAAGTTTTCATCCTAAAAAACTTCACTTTCTTGGAAGAATTCACAATCAAGAAATGATTATCAAAGCATTAGAAAATGCAAATAAAGTAGGTTTTAAAAATATCAATTTAGATCTTATTTATGATACAAAATTAGACAATAAAAAAATGCTTGAATTTGAACTCTTACACTTAAAACAAATCAAGGCTTTAATCACACACCTTAGTGCTTATAATTTAACCATAGAATCAAACACAGCCTTTGCCAAAAAAGAACACTTTAAAAAAAATGCTCCTAATTTAATGAAATTTTTCATCAAACAACTCCTAGAACTTGACTTTTTTCAATATGAAATCAGTAATTTTTCAAAAACCAAAGCCCAAATTTGCAAACATAATCTTGCTTATTGGCAAGGAAAAAACTACCTAGCTTGTGGATTAAGTGCAGTAGGATTTTATGAAAATAAGCGTTTTTATACAGCAAAAAATTTAAAAAATTACATAGAAAATCCTACTTTTAGATCTATAGAGCAACTAAGCTCCAAAGACTTGAATTTAGAACATCTATTTTTAGGACTTAGAAGTATAGTAGGGATTGATGAAACAAAACTCAATCAATGGCAAAAAGACAAAATAAATATATTATTAAAAGAAAAAAAACTTTTTTACAAAAATAAAAGATATTTTAATCCTAATTTTCTCATTAGCGACGAACTTGCTTTATATCTCTCATCTTAAATTTAAGTTTTTTAAGTAAAATATTTATTTAAAATATCAAATCAAAGAGTAACGATTAATGAGTTTTGGTGAAATTATAGTTATTTTAGTTGTAGCGATTTTAGTCTTAGGGCCTGATAAACTTCCAGAAGCTATAGTACAAATAGCAAAAATTCTAAAGGCTGTAAAACGCAACATAGATGATGCAAAATCAAGCATAGAAAAAGAAATACGCATCAATGACTTAAAAGAAGAGGCTAAGAAATACAAAGATGAATTTTCAAGCACTAATGAAAATATACGCAAAAAACTCAGTTTTGAAGAATTTGATGACCTTAAAAGAGATATTTTAGATAAAACAAAGGTAGATTTAACCTTTGATAGCAGAGATGATAACGTAAAAAATAACCTTAGCGGACAAAATTTAAATACAGAAGAAAAACCAAATCTTAGCAAATTAGAAACACAAGATAAAACGGAAAAATAAATGTTTGAAGAATTAAGACCTCATTTAATAGAACTTAGAAAACGCCTTTTTATAAGCGTTGCTTGCATTGTAGTTATGTTTATTGTATGTTTTGCTCTACGAAGCTATATCTTAGATATTTTAAAAGCTCCACTTATAGCTGTTTTACCCGAAGTAGCCAAACATGTGAATGTAATTGAAGTACAAGAAGCCTTATTTACCGCAATGAAGGTTAGTTTTTTTGCAGCCTTTATCTTTTCTCTACCTGTGATTTTTTGGCAATTTTGGAAATTTGTAGCTCCAGGACTTTATGATAATGAAAAACGCCTTGTGGTGCCTTTTGTTAGCTTTGCAAGCATTATGTTTGCCTTGGGGGCTTGTTTTTGCTATTTTGTTGTAGTGCCTTTGGCTTTTAAATTTTTGATTAATTTTGGTTTAAATGAAGATTTTAATCCTGTGATTACCATAGGAACTTATGTAGATTTTTTTACGAAAGTTGTTGTGGCTTTTGGCTTAGCTTTTGAAATGCCTGTAATTGCCTTTTTCTTTGCTAAAATCGGACTTATAGATGATAGTTTTTTAAAACGCCATTTTCGCATAGCTGTTTTAGTTATTTTTGTTTTTTCAGCCTTTATGACTCCACCTGATGTTTTATCTCAATTTTTAATGGCAGGACCACTTTGCGGACTTTATGGACTTTCTATTTTAATTGTTCAAAAGGTAAATCCTGCCCCAAAAGATAAAGAAAGTGATGAATAAAGACTTACTTCTTTCAAGCTATGATTACACTCTAGCTAATGAACTCATAGCCAACTATCCTGCAAATCCAAAAGAAGATGCTAGGCTTTTGGTTTTTGATCGCAAAAACAAAGAAATTTTTCACACTACTTTTAAAAATTTAAAAGACTTTTTACCCGACTGCGCGATTTTTTTCAATGATACCAAAGTTATTAAAGCAAGAATTTATGGCAATAAAGCAAGTGGAGGAAAAATAGAGCTTTTCTTACATCAACCTTTTTTAAATTCTCACAATCCGCTTTTTCTAGCTCAAATTAAAGGGCGGGTTAAAAAAGATGAAATCTTATATTTTAAAGAGAATTTAAAAGCGCGCGTTGTAGAACTTTTAGATGATGGTCTTCGAAAGGTTCAATTTTTTCAAAATGATAAAACCTTAGACACCTCAAATCTTTACAACCTGCTTGACAAGATAGGACATATACCCTTGCCTCCTTATATTAAAAGGGAAGATGAAAAAAGCGATTTGAAAGATTATCAAAGTATCTTTGCAAAAAATTTAGGCGCAGTGGCTGCTCCGACTGCAAGTTTACATTTTAGTGAGACTATGCTTGAAAATTTAAGAAAAAAACACGAAATTTATCATTTAACCTTACATGTAGGAGCTGGAACCTTTAAAAGCGTGGAATGTGAAAATATACAAGAGCATAAAATGCATAGTGAATTTTTTAATATTCCGCAGCAAGCATGTGAAATTATAGATTCTAAACAAGCTATTTTAGGCGTAGGAACAACGGTAACAAGAACCATAGAATATTATGCAAGAACTAAAACAAAAAGCGGTTTTTGTGATCTTTTTTTACACCCGCAAAATCCACCTATAAGACAAAATCATCTTTTAACCAATTTTCATTTACCAAAATCTACTCTTATCATGCTAGTTTCAGCTTTTATCGGTAGAGAACAGTGTTTAAAACTTTATGAACTCGCCATAAAAGAAAAATATCGCTTTTACTCTTATGGCGATGCGATGCTAATCTTGTGATTTTTCTTTAAAATTTATTGCTATTTTAGCTTGAAGTTTTAGCCAATCTTTTTGAAGCATGATAGGAAAACCTCCATAAACACGCCCGCCTTCTAAATTTTTACTCACACCGCCTCTTGCAGCTATAGTACTAAAATCGCCTATTTTTAAATGTCCACTCGTTGCACTTTGACCACCCATAATAACATTGCGTCCTAACTCACTTGAACCTGAAATTCCAGTTTGCGCCACAATGATGCAATTTTGACCTATATTGCAATTATGTCCGATTTGAACTAGATTGTCTACCTTAGTACCTGCTTTGATAATAGTACTATCAAAAACTGCTCTATCTATAGTTGTACAAGCCCCCACTTCTACAAAATCTTCTAAAACCACGTTGCCATTATGATAAATTTTATAATGTTCGCCGTTTTTATTGTGTGCATAACCAAAACCGTCGCTTCCTATTACACAATTAGCAAGCAGATGACATTTTTTACCGATTTTAGTGTCATTATAAATAACTACATTAGGATGGATAATACTCTCATCACCAATGCTGACATTATCGCCTATATAAGCTCCTGCCATAATGATTACATTTTCACCGATATTTACATTATCGCCTATATAGACATTAGGCATGATTCTTGCGCTTTTTGCGATATTTTGTACTTTTTCTTTAGCTGTGCTTATCAAAGGTTTAGCAAAAAGCTTGCTTAAAAAAGCAAAACTCAAATGTGGGCTTTGAGTAATCAAAGCTTTAGTATCTTTAGGTACTAAATTTTCATATTCTTTAGATACTAAAATAGCAGCAGCTCCTGTGTGAGGTATATCTTTGGTATTTTTCTCACCATCACAATAAGTAAGCTCTGTAAAATTTGCTTTCAATAAAGAATTTAAAGCACTGATTTCTATATCCTCGCCTTTATATTCCAAGCTTAAAAATTCTGCTATTTCACTTAATTTCATTTAATCTCCATCAAAACAGATCCACTGCGAACTATATCACTAGGATTGTATTTTTTAATTGTTTTTAAAAAATTATCAATGCGATTTGCATCATCAGCAACCATTAAAAACAAAAAATTCTCATTGCTATTTGCAATAGTACCATTATAAGCTTTCAAAACGGCATCAAGTCCACCTAAATTTTCATTTAAAGGAATTTTCACCAAAGCCATTTCTTTGTCAATAAATTCTTCACTTTCTATCACTTTATAAGTAGGAATGAGCTTATGAAGTTGTTTGACTATCTGCTCAAAAGTTCTTTCATTTCCTGAAGTGACTATATTAATACGAGAAAATTCTTTATTTTCCAAAGGTGCTACTGTAAGCGAGTCAATATTATAACCTCTTCCTGAAAAAAGTCCTACTATACGAGATAAAACCCCATGCTCATTTAAAACAATTACCGATAAAACCCTTCTCATTGTCTATCCTTTGCCTTTGGTAAAATCATATTATAAATCGCACCTCCTGCAGGCACCATAGGTAAAACATCTTCAAAGCGATCAATTTTTACATTTAAAAGAGAGGTTTTATCACTTTTTAAAGCTTGGCTAAAAGCTTGGATAAATTCTTCTTTGTTTGAAATTTCATAACCTTCACAGCCAAAACCTTGAGCAATTTTGACAAAATCAGGCTGAGTGCTTAAATCAGTTTGCGAAAAATGCTCCTTATAAAACATACTTTGCCATTGTCTCACCATACCCAAAAAGGCATTATTTAAAATAATATTTATAGTTTTTATACCATACTCATAAGCAGTCATAAGCTCTTGGATATTCATCAAAACCGATCCATCGCCTACGAAATTAATCACCACTTCTTCACCCACAGCAAGTTTTGCACCCAAAGCCGCAGGTAAAGAATATCCCATAGTTCCTTGCCCTCCACTTGTTGCAAGTTGTCTTGGATAATTAAAAGGATAAAACTGCGCCACCCACATTTGATGCTGACCCACATCAGTAATAATCCTTGCATCTGGAGCCATTTTCGCACATTCTTCAATCACCCATTGCGGTTTTAAAATCTCATTGCTATCTTCATAAGAAAGCGGATAAAGTTCATTATAACGCTTTAAAGTTTCGTGCCATTCTTTAAAAGTTGTGTTGAAATTTTCCTTTTTAAGCTCTTCTAAAAGCTCTTTAAGAACTTCTTTAATATCTCCTACTATAGGATAATGCGCATTGATAATCTTTGAAATAGAACTAGGATCAATATCAACATGAACTATAGTCGCATGTTTAGCAAATTCACTTGTTTTTCCTGTAATCCTATCATCAAATCTCGCTCCTACACTCACAAGCAAATCACACTCACTTAAAGCCATATTAGCAGCATAGCTTCCATGCATGCCTGCCATTTTAAGATTAAAAACATCATCACTTCTTAAAGTTCCAAGCGCCATCAAGGTTTCAACTGCTGGAATTTTTGTAAATTTTACAAGCTCTCTGATTTGCTCACTTGCATTAGAACTGATACATCCTCCACCCAAGTAAAATAAAGGTCTTTTTGCTTCTTTTAAAAGCTCTACAAATTTTTTAATTTGCTTTGAGTTACCCTTATAAACGGGCTTATAAGTTTTCATAGAAATTTCTTTAGGATATTCCCAAAGTCCCAAAGTTGCACTTACATCTTTTGGTACATCTATATGCACAGGCCCGGGTCTACCACTTCTTGCTATGTAAAAAGCCTCTTTTAAAATGCGTGGAAACTCTTCTATGCAAGTAACTAAATAATTATGCTTTACACAAGGTCTTGAAATGCCTACTGCATCAATTTCTTGAAAAGCATCTGTACCAATAAGAGAATTTGCCACCTGCCCTGAAATCAACACCAAAGGAATGGAATCGCTATAAGCTGTAGCTAGGCCTGTAATAGTATTTGTAAAACCTGGTCCACTTGTAACTATGGCTACGCCAACTTCTCCACTCATTCTTGCATAAGCATCAGCAGCATGCAAAGCCGCTTGTTCATGACGCACTAAAATATGTTTAAAGTACTTTTGATTGTAAATTTCATCATAAATATTAAGTGCAGCGCCTCCAGGATAACCAAAAACAATTTTAACATTTTCTTCTTTTAAAGCCTCGCAAATCATTGCTGAACCGCTTAACTCTTTCATAATAACACTCCAAAAAATTATTGTAAAAGCTCTTTAAGTGCTAAATTAAGTCTTTTGCCATCAACACTCGCACCTAATTTTATTTTAGCTTCTTTCATTACCAAACCTTGTTCTTTTAGTGAACTTACACCCAATTCTTCTATAAATTGTTTTAAGGCTAAAGTTAACTCCTCATCACTTAGTTGTTTAGGCAGATAAATTTCAAAAAGACTTATTTCATTTTGTTCTTTTTGTGCTAAATCTTCACGATTTGCCTTAAGATAAAGTTCGATTGCGTCTTTGCGTTTTTTGATTTCACTTGCAATGATTTTATAAATTCTTTCATTATCTAATTCTATTCTTTCATCCACTTCTATTTGCTTAAAAGCTGCATTTAGAGTTCTTAGACTATCTCTTTTAAAATCATCTTTTTGTTTCATTGCCTCTTTGATATCGTTTAAAATTTGTTCTTTTAAAGTCATTTTTTTCCTTTTTAGTTAAAATTACAAGCTTTAAGGTTTAAACCAAAACCTTCTAAGCCTATATAGTCTTTATCACAACTTTGAGATAAAAGTTTAATTTCTTCTATATCAAAATATCTTAAAATCTGTGCTCCTATACCATAGTTTTTGTATTGAGTAGTACTGGATTTTTCTCCTTGCATGAAAACTATAACGCCACCATTTTCACTAAGAAATTTGATTTGCTCTAAAAGTTTTGAAAATTTATCTGAAGTTAAAAGCTCAAAATCACTACCACTGATATGAAATTTAACATTTTCACATTTTTTAATATCTTTAAAGCAAAAAGCTATGTGTTGGGTTTGATTATGATCGCTAAAGATAAATTTTTCTGCTTTAAAGCCTGCTAAAACACTTTGACTTTTTTCTTCAAGCTTAATAAGGCTTTCATGTTTTAGGCGATATTCTATAAGATCGCTTACGGCTATCATGTTTAGATCATATTTTTGGCAAAAAATTTCTAGATCTTCTCTTCTTGCCATATCTCCATTATCTTTTACAATTTCACAAATCACACAAGCGCCTTTTAATCCTGCTAATTTACAAAGATCAACCGTGCCTTCTGTATGACCTGTGCGTTCTAAAACCCCACCTTTTTTTGCGATTAAAGGATTGATATGCCCTGGTCTTACAAAATCACTCGCTTTAGCATTATCGTCAGCAAAAATTTGTATAGTCATATTTCTTTCATAAGCACTAACTCCCGTTGTAGCATCTTTTGCATCCACAGTTATAGTAAAAGCAGTTTCGTGGTTTGAAGTATTTTTAGGCACCATTAAAGGAAGTTCAAATTTTTTTGCTAAAGCTTCATCTAAGGCTACACAAACCACACCACGAGCTTCTTTTATCATGAAATTTACTTTTTCTTGAGTGCTAAATTGCGCAGGAAAGATTAAATCGCCTTCATTTTCTCTATCTTCTGCATCTACCATAACAAGCATTTTTCCTGCTTGTAAATCCTTAATCGCTTGTTCTACGCTAACAAATTTCATTTTTATTTCCTTAAAATTTTTAAAATTATAACTTAAATTGCTTGACAAATAAATTAAAATTCACTATAATCACAATTTTAAAAAATATTTATTGGGGTATCGCCAAGCGGTAAGGCAACAGGTTTTGGTCCTGTCATTCAGGGGTTCGAATCCCTTTACCCCATCCACTTCTTATTTTATATTTCAAAGTATCTTATATGCCGCGAAGTAGAGCAGTGGTTAGCTCGTCGGGCTCATAACCCGAAGGTCGGGAGTTCAAATCTCCCCTTCGCAACCAAATGTATTAATCTTCAATTCTCTTCACTTCTTTTTAATTGTCTTAAAGTAATTGTATCGTTATAATCTTCATTGAGTTTTTAAAATACTTTAAAAGAATGATTGCAATCCAAAAAGAGTTTAACAACCTTAAAAACATCCATCCCAATAATTTTAAATTATCAGGATGAAATTTTTAACAAGTAGGAGAGTAAACTAAATTAAACTAAGTATTATCTTTTATAAGATTACCAAAGATAATTAAACTGAGCAAATCCTGTATGGGTATTGCCATCTTTATCAAACATTCCATTATAGTTTAAACTAAAATAGAAAGCTTCATTAACAGGAACGATTAAAGAAGTGCTTACAAATTTTTGAACTCTTGGTAGGTCAATCTTAACACTACCAAATCTAGCTTTAGCTTTTACACTAGGATTGATATTAAGCTTAGCTCCAAGTTCTACTGAAGTTTTTAAATTAGGCAACCAATCTCTAAACCAAGTAAAGCTTGTTTTAGTAGAGAATAGATTTAAATAATTTGCATAGGTTCTTTCACCACCCATAACTGTAGCTTCTTCTTTGGTATTAATCATGCTAAAAGCTTCTGTATAACCTCCTTCATAGGTTAAACCTACTTCAGGGGAGAATATATCTTTATTAGAAATAAAATTCATACCTAAGCCTGCATTAACTCCATAAGCATAAGAATTAGGATTTGCTTTAGCTTCATTATTTCCTATTTTTTTAGTTAAATCATTTTTAATTAAAGCTGTTTTACCTTGAGCTTTGATATAAACTTCTTGCCCTTTTTCTGTAGTAAGTAAGGTATTAAAGTATTTTAAACCTGCATAATAGGTTCTATTATTAATATCAAAATAAGTTGAACTCATCTTTGTATCTTCATAACCTGCATACACACCATATATACCACTGTCTTTTAAAGTAGAATAACCTATAATGGTTCCTTTAGTGTGTCCTTTACTTTCCTCATTTAAAGAAAGTTCAACATTCTGTGAAGAAGTATAAGGAAGGATGAATAAAGAATGTTCTTTATTAGAACCATAGCTTCCATTATTTAAATCACTCTTTATATAATCACTTGCATCTGCATATAAATTACCCTTTTCAGACATAGCGATGCTTTGAGACTTACTTGAAGAAGCCAAAGAAAAGCTTTGCATAGAATTACCCATAACATTGTCTATAAAGGTTGATCTTCTTGTAGTAGTAGAGATTAAAGATCTAAAGGTTGCACCTGATATGGAAGCATTAAGATTAAAATCTGTAGAAAGTTTTCCTGTTAATGGATCATAGCTTAAAGATATTTCTCCACCTCCATTAGTTCCTATATTGCCAATATTGCCTTGATTAACACCTGAGATGATATTATTGATATTGCCTAATTCATCAAGATTAACATTGCTTTGATCTATGGTGATGTTTTCTACTTTTACATTATCTTTACCACTTCCACCTACAACCACAGTGTCTAATTTACCTGTATCTTTATCTGTAGAAACAACCCAATCTTTGATTCCAACACTACCACTACCATTGTTAGTTACTGTATTACCATTTTCATCTTTACCTACTGAGCCTTGGTTGGAAATAACTAAATCAGCATTACCATTATTTGCAATACCTCCACCTATAGTAGCACCTTCTCCATTAGAAATTTCAAGTTTATTATCACTATTGTTAGTGATAGAACCACTTATACCTGTATCAGAAGTAGAAGTGTTAGTGATGGAATCAAGTTTGCTATCTTTATCTACAGTAATTGAACCAGAAATAGCTCCATTACCCTCATTGGTAATGGAATCAATACTACTACCACCACTTACTTGAACACTTCCTGAGATACTTCCATTGCCTTGATTAACAAGACCACCTTCTACCTTAGCTCCACCTTCTATCTTGATATCGCTACCTATAGAAGCACTATCTGCATTGATTATATTTCCTTCAAGTTTAGTGTTTTCCCCACTAACTGTAATACCACCTGTTATACTTCCTGAGCCAACATTAGATATGGCTTGACTTGAAGTGGCTGTTATAGTTGCTCCATCTTTTACGGTTATAGAGCCTTCTATTTTTCCACCAAAATTAAAAATACCAGCATCACTTCCACCCTCTACTCTAGAGCCTTCACCAGATAAAATCATTTCTCCACTTAAAGAAGCTCCACTATCTAATCTTATACCGCTAATATTACCTTTAATAACACCACCATTTTTAAGTTCTATTTTTTGAGTTCGTGAGTGAACATCTAATGAAATTCCATAACTATCACCATAAACTCCACTTACTGTGCCATCTTTTTTTGAGCTTGCTCCATCTATGTATAAATCCCCTAGAGTTTGCCATTGACCTACTCCTATTCCTATGTATTTGCCATGAATTACACCTCCATCTCTTATGGTAAGTGTTCCAAATTTACCCCAAGTTACCATTATACCAGAATAATTTGATTCTATAGTTCCTGTGTTGATAATGTTTTCTATGGAGCCACCATTTTCTAGTTTTATACCAGCATGATTACTATAATTACCATTAGATATTATAGTTCCTGAATTTTCAAGAGTTTGTATATTGCCACCATATACAAATATGCCAGAAGAGCTACCATTGATAGTTCCATTATTATTAAAACTATTTATAGTTCCGCTAGATAAGCTTACACCTTCGCTTCCGCTAATAAAACCATTATTGTTAAAGGTTTGTATATTAGTATTTTTTCCTTCGAAAAACACTCCTTGATTGTTATTAGAAACTGCTATGGTTCCACTATTGTTAAATTTACCAATGTTAAGAGTTCCTGAATTACCACCCCAAACTCCCATATAAATTTGACCATTAACTTGACCTGTATTTTCAAAGGTATTGACAGTGATGGTTCCATTAAAATTGTTATCATGCTCTACATTTACATTGCCATTAATAGTTCCTTTATTAGTAAGATTGGTAAGAGTAAGGGTATTGCTACCATTAGCATGAGCATAGATGATTCTATCGTTATTACCTATACTACCTAGAGTTCCACCTGCTTCAATTATTATGGTATGTGGACCTGAATCAGAAATGTTGATTGTACTAGTCTCTGAGGTGTTTATAGTTGTATTAATTCTAGCTTGAGGAGTATAAACACTTGCTACTGGTCTAGCCTTAAGATTTTTATTTGCTTCATCATAAGTTTTTATTTCAGAATTTAATTTAGCATTAGCACAACTTGCCAAAAAAGAAATAGTAGCTAAAGATAAAACTATCTTTTTAGAATTTAAACAGGGTTCTTTAACCCCCCCCCATGGACACTTTATTTGAAATAATATTTTTACTCAAATATTTTTCTCCTTCCTTATTTAAAATGGTTTATTTTGAAATTAATTTCATATTATTTATTTTTAAATAACAATATAAAATATAAAAATAAAATAGCGGAATAATAAAATATTTAAACTTAAAATATAATTAAATACTAATTATTATAAAACTATATAGTTTGAATTTAAATTTTATTTTATAAAAAAATTGATTTAATGAGAGTAAATTTGATTAAATATTAAAATTATTTGTGAGATATTTTTAATTAATTTATATTAATTAAAGCTAGCCTGTAAATTCAGTAGCTTCATAGCCTATAGGTTTATCTACAAAACAAGATTTTTCTTTTAAAAATATAACCTCTATAGTTCCGACCGGTCCATTTCTATTTTTTCCAACAATAATTTCAGCATTTTCTTGCATAGGATTTGGTATAAAAAGCCTTTGATAAGCTTTGCCTTCAGCTTTAGCTTTATTCTCTCTTTCTTTTTCTTCTTGCTCCCTATAAACCTCATCGCGATATACAAATAAAATAGCATCTGCATCTTGCTCTATAGCTCCACTTTCTCGCAAATCACTCATCAAAGGACGCTTATTTGCTCTTTGCTCTAAACCACGATTAAGTTGTGAAAGTGCGATAATCGGCATATCAAGCTCCCTAGCCAAAAGCTTAAGTCCTCTTGAAATTTCACTCACTTGCAAATGCCTATCATTAAAATTTGAATTACTCATCATAAGTCCTATATAGTCAATCACACAAAGTCCTATACTTTCATCTTGGGATTTTAAACGCCTTAAAATAGCCCTTACATCAGCAATAGTTGCATAACCACTATCGTAAATATATAATTTCTTTTGACTATAATCATTACAAGCATCTCCTAAACGCTCCCATTCGTCATCGTTTAAATCTGCAGTTAAAATTTTTTGCAAAGGAATGGAAGTTTTGGAAGATAGCATTCTTTGCATGATTTGAATTGCAGGCATTTCAAGAGAAAACAAAGCCACGCCTTTATTTTGTCTTAAAACCTTATCAATGAAATTTAAACAAAGAGTTGTCTTTCCCATACCTGGGCGTGCAGCGATTATTATAAGTTCACCCCCTTTAAAACCTTTTGTCATTTTATTTAAACCTTCAAAACCTGTATCAAGTCCTATAATACCTTTATTTTCTAAAGTTTTTTGCTTTTTAAATTCTTCAAAAAGTTCTGATATTACCATATCAACATCTTTAATATCTCTAGAATTCACACGATTTGTAATGCTAAAAATTTCTTTACCAATTTCATCTGCGATTTCACTTACGGCACGATCTTCATTGATACGAGTTGGTAAAAGATGTGCAAAACTCAAAAGTTGTCTTTTTACGGACTTTTCACGAAGTTCATTTACATAAGCAGGCAAATCTATCATAGAAGGAGTAGCAAGAATTTCTGCTAAAATCTCTTCATCTATTTTTTTATGTTTTTTTAAAAAACTTATAGAAATAGGCTCTTTGTTGTTGCTGCAAGCTATAATTGCTTTAAAAATATCTTCATGAGCTTTAAGACTAAAATCTTTTGGGCTAATATCGCCTGCTATACTAGCGTAAGCTTCTTCACTCATGATACAACTGCTTAAAATAGCTCGTTCTAAATCCAAGTCATAATACTCTTGTTGCACTAAATTTCCTTATAAATAGTTTTAAAAATTTTATCTAAAAAAACTTAAAATTATAAACTTTAATTTTTTATAAATATTTAAAGTAATATTAGTTACAATTATCATCATAACATTTATTTTATTAGGAGAACGCTTGAAAAAACATTTATTTTCATGTATTTTAGCTTCCATTTTAGCCCAGTCAGCTATGGCTGTGGATTTTCAAGAAGGTTTTAGTGGAAATTTAAGCATAGGTGTAGGTGCAAGAGATATTAAAAGTAATATTTCAACTTTAGCAGATAGTGATTACTTAGGTGGTTATAATGCTGATAATTCGGACTCTTCTTTTATTCCTTTTATCGGTGTAGAACTTTACTATGGCAACCTTATAGACAATGATAGAGTTTTTATCAAAAACTATAATGGAAGAGATATCAGCGGTATAGCTTTAGGTTACGAAAAAGCTTATTTAGAGCGTTTTAGCACTTCTTTTTCTGTAATCTCTTCTTTAAGAGAAAAAGCTTATGCAAATCCTTATCAAACAGGCAATAGAGAAGAAACTGATGTTGATAGATATGGTTTTAAAATCTCTCAACTTTACGAAAGTGATTTAGGAAAATTTACAGCTTCATATTTATTTAGCAAAAACAAATATGATAAAGACGCAGTTGAGTACAGCTCTTTAAAAAGAGAGGGGTATTATCACGAGTTTGAATTAAATTACAATTACAGTTTGTTAAATTTAGGACTAAGTTATGATTATAATGATGCAGATGGAAAAGCTCAAAGTTACTCAAGATATGGTTTAAGCATGGGAGCAAATTTAGCTTTTGCTAATGACTATATCTTCACCCCAAATTTAAGTCTTAGCAAATATGAAGCAGTAGGAACAGATCCTATCTTCTACAAAAAACAAGACGGTAATATAGTTAAGCTTAATCTAAAAGTTGTTAAAAATCAATTTTTGGGCTATAATGGACTTTATGGTTTTGCAAATTATGGTATAGAAAAAAGAAATAGCGATATAGGATTTTATGATGAAACTTATCAAGTTGTTTTAACTGGAATAGGATATAAATTCTAAAAAAGCTCCTTTGATAAAATTTAAAAAAGATCTATCCACTATAAAGATAGATCTTTAAAAATCCTTTTAAGAAAAATCCAAGCTAAAATCAAAACACAAAATTCAGCAAAAAATGGACTTAACCATACTCCATTTAAACCTATAAAATAGGATAAAAGCAAAAGAAAAAATAAAGGCATGAATAAATTTTGCGTTAAACTTAAAACCAAAGAAAAGCTTGCCTTATTAAAAGCTGTCAAAAAAGAACCGCTTAGAATATTAAACCATGCAAAAAGATAATTAAAAGCAAAAAGCATCAAAGCTGTATAAGCAAAAGTTTTAAATTCTTGATCATTTTCTTTTGCAAAAAGTGTTATCAAATTTTCTCCAAATATCAATATAAACACTATAGAAAATAAAGATAAAATTCCCCCTGCAAAAAATACCACTTTTATAATGGCTTTAATCCTTAAAAAATCTTTTTTAGCATAATTATAACTAAGCGCAGGTTGCATCGCATCCCCCATAGCAATAATAAGCATTATAATAAAACTATCAATATATAAAATAATAGAAAAAGCTGCCACGGCTTGAGTGGTAGAAATTTTTAATAAAACAAAATTTGCAAAAATACTATATAAAGAACCCGAAACATTGCCAAAAAACTCACTACTTCCATTATAAAGAATATTTTTAAAAATTCTCAAATTTATATATAAACTTGAGAATTTAAGCTCTAAATTTTGAAATAAAAAAGGAATAATTCCAAAAATACCACTTAAAACAATTCCTAAACAAGTTGCAAGGGCTACCGAAAACAAGCCCCAACCAAATACAACTATAAAAAGATAATCAAATACAATATTACTTAAAGCTATGATTATATTCATAATCATACTATAGGTTGTTTTTCCACAAATTCTTAAATAATTGTCCAAGGCAAAAGAAAGCATGGTAAAAGGTGCAAATAAAGCAAAAACAAACATACATTTTTTAGCCATAGTTTTAATCTCATCACTAACATTTAGACAATCAATCAAAACAGGTCCTAAAAAATACTCCAAAATTCCAATAAAACAAGAGATTAGAAAAATAATCAATATACTAGAACTAAATATCTTTCTAGCTAAATTCTTCTTGCCCAAACCCAAATGCATAGAAATTTGCACTGCTGAACCTATAGCTATCATATCAGCCAAAGCAAAAGACATCATAATAAAGGGAATAATCAAGGCTAGTGCTGCTAAAGCATCACTTCCTAGATATTTTCCAACAAAAATTCCATCAACTATATAATAAAAAGAAATAAAAGCCATGCTTATAACATTTGGCACGGCGCATTTTATAAAAAGCCTAAAAGGGCTTAAAGTGCTAAAAATATTTGACATATAAATCCTTTAAAAATATTAAAATAAAATATTTTTAAAGACGCTAGTATAGTGCTTGAAGTCCTAAAATATAGAAATTTAGACGATAAGTTCTTATTGTTGTTTTTGTATTGATTTTATTTTGCATTTTCATAGATTTAAATTAAAATAATAAGAATTATAAAATTTACTTATTAATAAGTCAAATTTAGCCCAAAGGCTAAATTTTAAAGCACGGAAAGAATTTTTACAGCGTCATTTAACCCTGTAACTATACTTGCTCCATTTTTAGTAGCAATATCTCCCGCTACAAAGATACCTTTAACATTGCTTTGTTTATTTTCATCCATTAAAGGCACACCTTTATCATCAACATTAATCCCGCATTTTTGTAAAAAATCAAGTGGAGTAGAACCACCAATAGCATAAATGATTCTATCATAAATATCGCTTGTACCATCGGTAAAATTTACCTTAGCCTTGCCACTATCATCTTCTACTTCATTAATGTCGATTCCTAGTTTTAACTCTACTTCACCCGAATTTCCAGCTTCGTGAATATCTTTAAGATTGATATCATTTAATCTTGTAAATTCTTTTTTACGATAACAAAGGCTAACTTGATTTGAATTAGCCAAATCCACAGCGTATTCTGCTGCTGAATTTCCGCCACCTACAACAAGAATTTTTTCATTTCCCAAAACTGAATTGGCATTAAAATTAATGATTTTTGTTAAAGTCATAGGAAGTTTGTAATCAGGCTTATTAGGTTTGCCCATTCTACCTATAGCAACGATAATGTTTTTACACTCATAAACACCTTTAGCTGTGCTTACTAAAAAAACTCCATTTTCATTTTTAACACTCTCAACTTCAGAGCCAAATTCAATTTCTATATTGTGCTCTTTCAATGCGTTTTGAAAAGTTTCTATAGTGCTTTCTTTGGTGCCATCTTCAAAAGGAACATGTCCATGATTAGTTCCTTCGCATCCCTTATAAGCTTTATCTACTCTCTTGCCATCTTTATAAAATTGCATTAAAGTTTGGCAAATGTTATTTGATTTTTCCAGTATCAAAACTTCTTTGTTTTTAAGCTTGGCTTCAACCGCACAGCCTATGCCTGTTGGACCTGCACCTACTATAATTAAATCTATTTTTTTCATTTATATTTACCTTTCAATTCTGATTTTTTTTGTATAATTTATCAAGTTTTTTGTAAATAAAGGATTAAAAATGCGAAATTTGCTTGAAAATATTAAGAAAAATTCTCAAAAACTACTTAACTTAACACCCAAAGATAAAGAAAAAATTATTTTAAAATTAGCTCAAAATTTAAGAGAAAATTTCAAAATTATCCTAGAAGCAAATGAAAAAGATATAGCAAATTTCACAAAAAGTGAAGCAATAAAAGATAGGCTTTTGTTAGATGAAAAACGCATTTTAACTCTTTGTGAAGGCCTAGAAAAAATCGCTTGCATCGAGGATCCTATAGGCAAAATTTCTAAAGCTTGGAAAAATTATGCGGGTTTGAGCATACAAAAAATAAGCATTCCTTTAGGACTTATTTGTGTTATTTACGAAGCAAGGCCTAGTCTTAGTGCTGAAATTGCAGCTTTAATGATAAAAAGTTCTAATGCTTGTGTATTTAAAGGTGGAAGTGAAGCAAAATTTACAAACAAAGCTATATTTACTCTTGTTAGCAAAGCACTTAAGGAATTTAGTTTGCAAGATTGTTTTGCCATGCTTACTAAAAGAGACGAGATCAAACAAATTCTAACTTTTGATGATTTAATCAATGTGATCATACCTCGCGGTAGTTCAAATATGATACAAGAAATTGCAAACAATACTAAAATTCCTCTCATTAAGCAAAATAAGGGCTTGTGTCATGCTTTTGTAGATCAAAGTGCTAACTTAGATATGGCTTTAAAAATAATCCTTAATGCAAAGTGTCAAAGAGTAAGTGTTTGCAATGCTTTAGAAACGCTTTTAATCCATGAAAAAATTGCTAAAAATTTTATAAGTCTTTTAATCCCTGAATTTAAAAAATTTAAGGTAAAAATTCACGCTCATGAAAATGCTTTGGCTTATTTTAACAACTCAAATTTAGAAGTTTTTAAAGCAAATGAAAATACCTTTGATACAGAATGGCTTGATTTTGCTTTAAGTGTAAAATTAGTAAAAGATTGCGATGAAGCTATAGAGCATATCAACAAACACAGCTCCTTGCATTCTGAAAGCATTATCTCAAATGATGCTTCAAATATCGCTAAATTTCAACGCCTTATAAACTCATCTTGTATTTATGCTAATGCTTCAACGCGTTTTAGTGATGGAGGAGAATTTGGCTTTGGTGGAGAAGTTGGAATTTCAACTAACAAATTGCATGCTAGAGGTCCTATGGGGGTTGAAGATATTTGCACTTATAAATATATAATCAATGGGGAAGGACAAATTCGAGAGTGAATAAATTAGAAATACTAAAGCAACACTTTAAAGAAATTGCTAAACTAAATTCAAGCGAACAAGTTTGGCAAATGCCTTTTTTTGCAGCTTTGGGTGTGGGTATAGTTTTAGGGTTTAGTGTATTTTTTGGAAAATTAAACTATGGGCTCATTGCCATGATAGGAGCTTTATCTTTTTTATATGTTCCAAACACTCCTTTATATCATAGAATGGCTGTTGTGATGTGCTGTTCTTTTGGCATAGTTTCTAGTTTTTTCTTAGGAATTTTAACTCATTTTTTGCCTTCAGTTTTTGCCTTCATCCCTATAGGACTTGTGGCCATGGGAAGTTCTGTTTTAATTAGATATTATAACATTGGCGCACCTGGATATTTCTTCTTTGTATTTTCTTGTGTTTTAGGAGCTTATTCTCCTTTTGAAGCTAAGGATTTTATTTTTTTAGTGGGTCTTGTTTTTCTTGGAGCAATGGTGGCTAATTTAATGGCTTTGTTATATTCTATCGTTGTGATTTATGGATTTAAAAATGCTTTACCTGGCGAAATTCCACCTAGAGAATACATAGGTTTTGATGCAGTTTTTGTGGATTCTTTGATTATGGGTTCTTTTGTGGCTTTTTCTATATTTTTAGGAACTTTTTTAGAACTTGAAAGAAGTTATTGGATAGCCATTTCTTGCACAGCTATTATGCAAGGTGTAACTTTAAACTCTATATGGATTAAACAAATTCAACGTATCATAGGAACGGCCTTAGGAGTATGTTTTGCATGGTGGCTTTTATCTAAACAATTTCACAATATAGAGCTTGTTTTACTTATGATGTCTTTGTTTTTTATAGGACAATTTTTAGTCAATCGAAACTATGCTTTAGCTATGATTTTCTTTACTCCTTATGCTACTTATCTTTCAGAAGCAGCTAATTTTATGAGTGAAAATGCAGATACATTGATACTCGCTCGTTTGATTGATGTCGTAATAGGAAGCATTTTAGGACTTTTAGGTGGTTTTGTAATTTACAAACCTTATCTAAGAGTACATTTTGAACGCATTGCAAAATACATCTTTAGGATAAAACAAAAAGCTTAAAAGTCAAATAAAGCACAAGCATTATCCCCCAAAATTTGCTCTTGTTCTTTTTTAGATACGACAACTTCATTGAAAGCTACTAGAGCCGATGAAAAATTAACATTTACTTCAAAATTTGTATGCGGCCAATCGCTTCCAAAAACAAAATTGCTAAGTGGAAAATGTTCTTTTAAAATTTCATATATTTTCTTTGCAAATTTTACAGCTTGTTCATTATTAGCATAATCTATTTTTGCCCTATAAAAACCGCTAATTTTAAAAAATATTCTAGAGTTTTTTAAACAAATTAGATCCTCTAAATTTGTTAAGTTTGTATTAGCTCTTGCTAAATGATCGATAACAATATTACAACCATAAGGAATTAAATTTTCAACAATATCAACAAGATTATTGTCTAAATCTCTTTGAATTTCTATTTGCATTTTAAGCTTACTTAAATTTTCAAAAAATTGAGTCCAAACCGTACTTTTAAAATTTGGCAATTCTTTGCCAATTAAATTTAATCTAACTCCACAAGCTTTTCTTTGTTTTAGTTTTTTAAGCTCATCAAATTTAATACCTTCATCAACCACAACTATAGCTTTTATATTTTCATCTTTTTCGATACTCTGAAGCAAAAATTCATTATCAACACCTAAAAAACTTGGCTGAACTAAAACCCCTTTATCAAAATCATAATGATCTAAATTTGCTTTATAATCTTTAAAACTAGCGTCATAATCAGGTTTATATCTTGCATTTGCAACCGTATTTAACTTTTTCAAAAATATATGTGCATGAGTATCAATCTTCACTAAATTATCCTTATAAAATAAAACTCATTATAATAGTGGCTAAAATCGCCGCCATAAATCCTATAGGCACAGCTTTAATAAGCAAATCTTTAAATAATTTTTCCTTATATTTATCAGGACAAGATCCTAAAATTAAACTTCCTCCAGAAGAAAAAGGAGAAATAGCAGAAGCTTGAGCCCCTACAACAATACAAGAAAAAAGCAATACCTCGCTTAACCCACTGCTTGCAGCAATACTTGGAACTATAGGAAAAAGAGCTGGAGTAACCACACCCAAAGTACTTGAAAAAAGCGACATAAAAGCTGCAATAGCACACATTATTAACGGAATAAAAATCACATTGATCTCATTTTCTACAAGATCTGAAAATAATTTTATAGCCCCTGCTTCAACCGCTATGCTAATTAACATCCCTACTCCACAAATCATTATCAAGGTTCCCCAAGGAATTAAAGCAACAACTTGTTTCTCATCGGCCAATTTTAAAAATAAAGCAATGGCAACAAAAATCATGGCTATCATGGCTATATCTATTTTTTTATTAAAATAACTAATTGTCTCATTATGTGGAAAAATAATATTTAGCACAGGAAAGATTAAAACAACAACAATCATCATAAACATGAGAATTAAAGTAGTTTTTTGTTTATAATCAAATGAATCAGGTTTTGAAATAACACTGATTTGCATCTTATTTTTAAAAGCATTAAACACAAAAAAAGATAATACCACAATAGGCAAAATTATAGTAAAAGCAAAAATAATACTAGAATTTACAAAAGCTTCATTTGCTTCAATGCCTGAATTTTCCATCAATCCACGAAAAATAATCCCACTTTGAGAAGTCATAAAATTTGCTCCTCCCAAAGCACCATAGTTTATGGCCATAGCTCCGGCAATTTTACTTAAACCGATTTTATCGCAAAGTAAAAAAGTAAGGGGTGCCATAAAAGCCAAAACCGTATAAAAACCCGCTCCTAAAGCAGCTATAATAGCACTAACCACAAAAATAACAAAAGGAAGTAAATAAGGATGATTAGCAAAACGATACATCAAATGTCCAGCTAATTTTTCAAGAGTTCCATTTACGGTTGCAAAATTATAAAACAATGAAACAGCAAAAATAACAAAAAATATAGAAATAGGCCAAAAAGCTATGATTTTTTTAGGAGCTAAATCCATAAAAAAGGCTCCTATAATATAAGCAAAAATCATAGCAAAAATTCCAACATTATGTCTAGTAATATAGCCCAAAATAATAGCCACTATAATACTAGAGATGATTAAAAAAACCATTGTCATCCTTTGAAATATTATTGGGTTTATAATATCAAAAAATATATTTTTCAAAGCATAAAAACAAAATATAAATTTAAAAAATATCTATTTAGTAACAAATTTACTCATCTTATAAAATTTTTTATAAAATATCCACATCCATAGCAAGCAAAGCAAAGCTTCCTAGCCAATGCGACCCAAGATAATCATCTTCTATATGAGCTATGGCTTTATCAAAATGCTCTGTAGCATTGTTTCTTAAAAGAATTTTTAAATTTTCATCGCAAAAATTTGAAAGTATTTTAAAACACCAAGCACGACTTAAATTTAGCCCATCTAAATGTGCTATTTTACCATCGCTCCTATCACTCACACTCACAGGGGTAAATAAAGTTGCAGGTTCTTTTGTTTCTAAATTTGGCAAATATGCTTTAAAAAATTTTACAAAATCATTTTTAGGTAAAACAGCACTTAAAAGCACCGCTTCCATCAAAACAGGAGATAAAAACTCATCTCCACAAGGCTCTAAAGCTTGCATATTTTTATCATTTAAAAACCACTTTTTAGCACTTTGGATGATGCAATACTCCAATTCTTGATCTTTTTTAAATCTTGCATATTCTAAAGCAAAATACAAAGCAAAAGAGCTATTAAAATGAGTTCCAACTCGTATAGGATAATCCATCTTAGGCAAAAACTCCTTAAATTCTTTAACAAAAAAATCAGCTATACCTTCTAAATTTTTAGCCCAAATTTCAGCTTTGTCATTTTCCTTAGCAAGTAAATTTATCTCCAAAGCCAGTTTTAAAAACCATCCCCATCCATAAGGTCTTTCAAAACCTTTGTGCGCAGGGTTTTGAAGATACTTAAGCTCTCCTTCTGCTTTTTCTTTGGCAAATTGAGAATCTAGGGCTTTGATGATTTCATCCTTTGGAGCAAAATGAGAAAAATCTTTTAAAATTTTCACCAAAAGCCAGTGAGAATGCACACTAGAATGCCAATCATAAGAACCATAAAATATAGGATACATAAGTTTTGGTGGTTTAATATCATTGATATCATTAAAAGAATGTGTAATTTTATTTGGTAATTCTCTAAAAATATTTTCTAGCGCAATAAAGCTAAATTGTTTTATAAATTTTTCCATTGTTTCTCCTTAAAATCTAAAAGCTAAAAAATACATTAAAAAGATATTAGCTACAAGCAAAACAAGTCCTGACATAAACTGGGCTTTAATTACGCCATTTTTATCATCTAAATTTAAAAGTGCTGCAGGAATTATATTAAAATTTGCAGCCATAGGCGTCATTAAAGTTCCGCAAAATCCACTAAGCATTCCAATCGCACCTATAATAGCAGGATTTGCATGCATTTGTATGATTAAAACCGGCAAAGCAATGGCAGCAGTAATCACAGGAAAAGCTGCAAAAGCATTGCCCATTACTATAGTAAAAAACGCCATAGCGATACAATACACAGCTACCGCAATAAAAGCATTATCTAAACTAATATAACTAGATAAAAGTTTAGATACTTGATCACCCATTCCTGTAGAAACAAAAACTACTCCAAGTGTAGCCAAAATTTGCGGTAAAAGTGCCGCCCAACTAATGTGATCCATAGTATGCGCTGCATCTTTAACGGCTCTTTTAGGAGAAGCCTTAAACATAAAACAAGCAACAACTGAAGAAATAATTATACCTATAATCAAAGCCATCAATGTAGCATTTTTATTTTCAAAAAAACTCAAACAAGGAAATAAAAAAGTCCCAATAAGTGTAATCAAAGGAACCATTAAAGCAGGAATAAAAAGTTTATTTTTATAAATATTTGCATGTTTTATCTCGTATTCTTTTTCTTCTTTGCTAACTTCAATCTTTGCTGGTTTTAATAAATTAAACCCTGCTATAAGTGCTAGTAAAATCACTATACAACCCATCACAAAATGAGGCAAAACTCCTGCTAGTAAAAAAGTAAAACTATAACTTATCCAAAATACCCCGCCGCTTATTCTTGATTTTATATCTTTAGCTTGATTAGAAAAACTTAAAATTCCAAAAATTAAAAATAAAATTCCTACAATATAATAAAGCAAATCAAGACTTATCATCACTCAACCCTTTATAAGTTTTTTCTAATCTTTTATCAAATAAATAAAGTCTAGAACAATGGATAATTAAAGCCAAAATTCCAGTTGGTATAGCCCAAACTGATAAATGCAATGGCTCAACAATAATACCATTGCTCTCATAAAAAGCTTTAATAAATAAAATAGAATGCACGGCTATAAAAATATCCTCTCCAAAAAATACAGCAACATTATCCGTTCCTGCAGAAAAAGCTTTGATTTTTTGACTATCTTTATGTGTTAAGTTTTTAAATTTAAGCTTAGCTGCAGCTTCTGCCATAGGGGCTATTAAAGGTCTTATCATCTGCGCATGTCCACCTAAAGATAAAAGCCCTAAAGCTGCAGTAACTTGTCTAAAAATAAAATAACACATTAAAATTCGTCCCGTACTGGCAACTTTTATTTTGGATATTAAATTTTTAGCCTGCTCTCTTAAGCCTTTGCGTTCCAAAACAGCAAGCAAAGGTAAAATAAGCCAAATTATAGCAACATAGCGATTATCTACAAAAGATTTTCCTATATCACTAACAACCTTAACAAAATCAAAACCTGAAACAATTCCAGCATAAATTCCAACTGAAGTTACCACTAAAAAAGGATTAATCTTTAAAGCAAAACCTAAAACAATCAAAGGTATAGAAGCAAGAAGTAACCATTCCATCAACCATCTCCACAATATAAATTAGAAATATTATAGAAATTTTAAATTGAAGAAAAGTTTAAAAAAATATTTTTAAGAATGGAATGAGAAATTAAGTAACAAAATAAATTTTATATAAATTTAAAAAAGCCTTGGAATAGTCCAAAAGCTTTTTTTGTATTATTTGTTCGCTCTTTCTATATACTCACCACGCACAGTATCAACACGTATAACTTCACCTTCTAACACATGAAAAGGAATTTGCACTACCGCACCTGTTTCTAATGTAGCTGGTTTTTTATTTGATCCTTGAGTATCACCTTTGAAATTTGGAGCCGTTTCGATGATTTTGAGTTCAACAACTTGTGGAACTTCTACGCCGATAGCTTTACCATTGTGGAAAAGCACATCTACCATCATACCATCAAGCATCCATTTTTTTGCCTCACCCACATCATCATCACTTATAGCTACTTGATCATACGTTTGTGTATCCATAAACTGGCAATTTTCACCATCATCATAAAGATACTGCATGGTTTTATCTTCTAGATTTGGAGCTTCGCATTTATCGCCTGCATGGAAAGTTTTTTCAAGCACTTTACCATCAATAAAAGATTTGATTTTAATACGCACAAAAGCAGGGCCTTTACCTGGTTTTACATGCTGATACTCAACTATTTTAAAAGGAATTCCATCAATTTCTATTTTAAGTCCCTTTTTTAAATCACCCATTGAATAAGATGCCATAAATTTCCTTTGTTAAAAAATAAAAAATAATTTTATCAAATTTTGATTGATATCACAATAAAATTATTTTATTTGATAAAAAAATAAGTAAAATTACGTTAAAATCCAAATTTAAAGCATAGTAAATGCTCGCTTCTTTTTAGAAGAGGAAAGTCCGAGCTGCTAAAGACAAGCATTCCATCTAACAGATGGCTAGGGTAACCTAAGGGATAGTGCAACAGAAAGAAAACTACCACACAAGTGGAAAAGGTGAAACGGCGGGGTAAAAGCCCACCAGCGATTTTGGCAACAATTTCGGCTATGTAAACCCAATGTGCAGCAAGAAGGGATGGTTAGCGTCTTTGTTTTAACCCTTCGCTTGATTTTGTTTGCAAAAACAAAACTAGATAAATGAGCATTCAAGACAGAACTCGGCTTATCGCTATGCTTTTTAAGATTTAAAATATGTCAACGCTTTTTGAAATTTTTGAATTTCAACAGCCTTTGTTTTTTTCTTTTGCTCAATTAGTACAACAGCTTCTTGTAAAAGAGCTTGAATTTGATAAAATACATCATTTGCATTTTCTTTTAAAAAATCTTCTGAAGGCGATTTTTTGGCTAAATTTTTAACAAAAGCTTTCATATCAAGTTCATCAAGTAAATTTTTAAGTTTGTTAACATCTTCTTGAATTAATGCGAGTTTAAAATCATTGAGCCATTGTTTCATTACTATGCACTTCTCTCCAAGCCTCTAGTAAACCTTTGGTTACATTTATAACTTCATTAATTCTTTCTTCGTTATTTTCTAAATTTGCCAAAGATAAAAGTTGAATTTCTCTTGTATAAAGCCCACTTAAATAATGCGCTACATCTCCACCTTTTTCATAATCTAAAGTATTAATAAGTTCTATAAAAATAGCCGTTGTCCTTTTTACAAAATACACTCTTTGCTCTATATCTTCATTTCTTATAGCTACTTTAGCTCTTGCACAAAAACGCAAAATCCCCTCATAAAGCATTTCAATAAGTTTTTGCGGAGATTCTATCCCCGCTTGATTTTGAGAATAAGCATTATAAGCTAAACTATTTTGCATCTTTTTTATCCTTAATTATTAGAATTATTCGCTGCGTTAATCATATTAGTTACAGTTGTTAATTGCTGATTAAGTTTATTTAAGATGCTCTCATATTGCAACCATTGATTTGCCATAGTTTCATATCTTGTATCAATCAAAGTTTGAGTTGATTCTTTGGTTTGAGTTAAAGACTTAGTATCATTTGTTAAACTCTCATCGTATTTTGTTAAAGAGCCATTTGTGCCAGTTATGCCTTGTAAAGTTGTTTTAAGCTGAGCAAAAACACCCACACCTTCAACTGCCTCAGCGGCAATGCTCGTTTGGCTTAAGCCAAATTGTTTAAGAAATTCACTATCTCCTTTTATGGCAAAATCAGAACTTCCATCGGTTTTAAAATTAAGCTTATATCCTTTTTCTCCATCTTTATCATAAGATTCAACTTTAACTGTTAAACCTTCAATACCTTTACTATTGATATGATTAGCCAAATTTTGAAGCATTTCTTGTTCTGTTTTTCCTGTTAATTTAAAATCAGTTCCATCAGCATTTTTAGATAAATCATAAGTTTCAAAATTCGTAACAATTTGAAACTTACCTGAAGAAAAACTTATACCTTTATCATCACCTTCGCCCACATATTTGCTAAGACTATTTTCTTTAATCAAATCACCAGTATAGTTTATATCCTTGTATTGAGTAATGCCTGAAAAAAAGCTTTCAGTTAAATCAGGATTTTCCTTCATCTTGCTTTCAAAAGTAGAAGAGTCAAAATTTAAAGTCCCTGAGTCAGTCATACTTAGACCATAATCTTGCAAAGAAAGCATTACTTTAGTATTTACCTTATTACCATTATCATCTTCTACAGTACCATCAACCGATTGGGTTTTAAAAAGCACAGAAATGATACTAGATCGTATAGAATTTACCTCTGTCACACCTTGTAATGAACCCTTAGTTCCTGTTTCGCTGTTATAGTCTGTAGCAGCATTAAGATTTAACACTAAGTCATTATAGGCATCAACCATATCTTGCATAGCTTTAGTAACAGACTCACTATCTTGCTGAACATCAAAATTGATTTCACCTGTTTTGTTTAAGGTTAAAGTAATCCCTACTCCAAGATCAGTTATAGTATTGCTCGATCTTGTCATCTTAATACCATCCATAGTAAATTTAGCATCTTGGGCTTTTTGTATATGCAAAGGATCATCTTCACTATCGATAATACCAACGCCTTTTTTACTTTTAGAAGGGTCAAAATCTTTTAAAGCATCTTCATCGAGTTTCCAACCAAGACTTTCAAAAACACTTTTAGCATTTTCATCAACCTCGTATTTACCATTAGAATCTTTTGCACCCGGATAAAAGCTTATAGCACTATCTTCACCTGTTTCCTTGCTCGTTAAGGTTAAGCGATAAGGTGCGTCTTTTTCTCCTGTATTTACCATCTTAGCAACAATCTCTCCGCCTGTAGCAGTATTAATCTTATCAACTAAATCACTATAGGTTGTATTTTTATCTATAGTAACGCTATATTCTTTTCCATTAGAAAAAAAAGTTAAATTTGTAGGTTCTTTTAAACTTGCATTGATAATTCCTGTATCATTTACCAAACCCTTACTTTGATAAACATCTTTTTGGGCAAGTTGAGTTACATTGATATTCATACTTTGCAAAGCAACGCCTGAAGTTACGCTAAGGCTTGCAGGAGGATTATCGGTAATACTTGCTATAACTTTTCTTTTTGCAAAAGCCGTAGAGTCTCCTAAAGACGATACAGCCGCTTGAAAAGTGGAAAGCTTAGTTTTAAGCTCAGTTAAATCTTTTTGTTTTGTTGTATTTTCTTCGATTTTTTTAGTATAAGGATCAATGCGAGCTTTTTGTTCAGCTTCTTTCAACTTATCTAAAGTATCTTGAGTTAAAACTCCAGAACCAAATCCTAAACTAGATAAACTACCAAATGCCATTTTTAACTCTCCTTATCAAATATCATTCCTATCACATCTCTAAAATATTCAGCCAATCTCATAGCTTCTTCGCTAGGAATTTGACGAATTTCCCTTCCAGTACTTTTTTCAGTCACGCTAATATACATAGAATTAATTTTATCGCTATAACCAAAACGAACATTAGTATCTAAAGAATCCATTTGTTCATTTAGCTTTTTTGTAATATCAGCTAACTTTTCATTCACACCTTGTTGTTGCCCATCATCGCCTCCTTGGCTTTGACTTCTATCGGTTTGAATGTTTGAACTAGCCTGTGTCTCACTTGTTCTTTGGCTAATGTTTGCCAAAGCTGTATCCATTTGTCCATTTGCCTTCGATATTTCCATTTTAAAATCCTTTTTAAAATTTCCTATTGCTAGTTAAAAGCTTATATCGACAAATTTATAAATTTATGAACACCTAGTAAAGAAAAATTTATTTTTCAATATAAAAAAACAATAAGCAAAAACTGTGCCAAAATTTTAAAAAAAATCTCAACTATCTTAAAAAATTTCAAATTTATTAAAAAGATCTGGATTATTTTCTAAAATATTACGCAAGATTAAATCTTCTATCACGCTTTTAGTGCAATCTGTTTGCTTAGGCCAAGTTTTTAAATAACCCTCAGCCTCACCCTTAGCACTTGCATCCACCCCAAGTCTTTTTTCTTTGATAAAAATATCTCTTTTAGCATCTATGTTATTTACCACACGCCATACAAGCATATAAGGATTTTCAAGCTTATTTTCAGTATCTAAAAATACTAAAATCCTAAAATGCTTTTTAAATTCCAAAAGCTTATTAAAACTTTGTTCGATTTTTTCTTTTTTATCAAGTAAAATGCAAACTATAGGACTTTTGCTTTCTTTATAAAATTGCTTTAAATTTAAAAGCTCTACCCTAGTTTTAAAAAGTTCTAATAATTTTTCATCTTCTAAAATTTCAAGCTCTTCTACTTGTGTTTCTTCACAAGCATCAAGTCCTGCTTTACCCCCAAAACAAGAATTAGGCGAAGCATGATCTAATTGATCACAAATTCCTTCTGAAATTAAAATTTTTTTCGTATCAAAACGATTTAAAATATACGAGATTAAAGCATCATAATTCTTCAAAGAAGGTGCGTTTTTATCCACAAAAATTGCATGTTTTACAAAACTCATTTGTCCTACTCCCCAAAATGCGTGCATGATTTGTTGTGCATGAGCTGGATATTTTGCATCGATTTTTGCTAAGATAAGATTATGAAAGACTCCATTTTCAGGCATATTATAATCAAGTAAATCAGGCACCGAAGTTTGAAGCAAGGGTAAAAAAATTCTTTCAGTACCAAGCCCCATGATCTTATCTTCTAAAGGAGGTTTCCCTACAACCGTTGCTTGATAGATCGCATCTTTTTTAGCATAAATTTTTTCTACTTTCATCACAGGAAAAAGTTCAGCAGGAGTATAAAAACCTGTATGATCTCCAAAAGGACCTTCGATTTTAAACTCTTCTAAATCCACATAACCTTCAATGACTATATCGCTATCATAAGGCACAAAAATACCATTTTCACAAGGAGTAAGTTTTACAGGAGTTTTTTTAATAAAACCATAAAGCAAAAGTTCAAAAATTCCCTTAGGTAAAGGTGCTTGAGAACACCAAATATAAAGCGGATCTCCACCTATGGCTATACTTACAGGCATTTTTTTAAAACCAGCATTTTTGTATTCGTGATAAAAATTTGCTCCATCTTTATGAATTTGCCAATGCATTAAAAGTTCATTTTTATCACTCATTTGCAAACGATACATTCCAAGATTATTTTGAGTTTTATCTAAATTTTGTGTATAAACTTGCCCCATGGTGATAAATTTACCCGCATCATCTTCCCAAGTTTTAAGCACTGGAAGTTCTTCAAGTGAGTTTAAAATTTCATAATCATACAAGGCTTTATTTTTTTTCAGTCTTTTAGGAGGAACATTTTTAAAACTTAACAAATTCATAAAAAAATCCATTTTTGCTTTAAAACTCGTAGGAATATGAAGCTTGGTGAGTTTTGAAATTTCTTCAGCCACCTCTTCATAATCACGCCCAAAAGCTAAATTTAAAGCCTTTTCATTGCAAAAAGTATTCATCAAAACAGGAAATTTATATTGTTTATTTAATTTTTTATCTATAGGATTTTTAAACAATAAAGCCTTACCTTTTTCTCCTTTTTTAGCTTCTATATAAGCTAAATGAGCGATTTCAAGATCTACATCTACAGGCTCTTCAATTACCCTTAAAAGATCATTTTCTTTTAAAATTTGAATAAATTCTTTCATATCATACTCTCAGCTTTTTTTAAAAGTTCTTTAGCACCTTTAGCAATAAACTCCTTAGCCAAACTCTCTCCAAAACCTTTAAAATCATTCTTTTTAATCATTCTTTTATCTTTTAAAATTTCACTTCCATCGGGTAGTCCAAGTACTGCACGCACACAAATTTCGTCTCCTAAAAGCTCTGCGTTAATACCTATAGGAACTTGGCAACCCCCTTCTAAAGTAGCAATAAATTCTCTTTCAATGCTTGTTTCAATCAAAGCATTTTCATCATTTAAACATTTTAAAAGTTTTAAAATTTTTTCATCATTTATGCTTTCTATACCTAAAGCTCCTTGAGAAGCTGCAGGAATAAGCTCATCTTTGCTAAATTCATAAACAAAATTCACTTGCTTATCTAAATTTAAGCGTTTAATTCCCGCCATAGCTAAAATAATCGCATCAAAATCATTATTTTTTAATTTCTCTATACGAGAATTAACATTACCACGCAAAGAAACAATTTCTAAATCGGGTCTTAATAACAAAAGCTGCATCTTGCGTCTAAGACTAGTAGTGCCTATTTTTGCACCTTTTGGCAAAGAAAGAAAATCTTTATAATTTTGACTTAGCATAGCATCATTGCTTTGCTCTCTTTTGCTTACCGCTGCCAAAACTAAACCTTGAGGAAAAAAACTAGGCACATCTTTTAAACTATGCACCGCTAAGTGTGCTTCTTTTCTTAACATACTTTCTTCAAGTTCTTTTGTAAAAAGTCCTTTGCCGCCAATTTTTGCCAAAGGAGAATCCAGTAAAACATCGCCTTTTGTTTTAAAACCTTCTAAAAACACTTCAATTTGATGTGTATTTTTTAAAATTTGGGCTACATGTTCACTTTGCCAAAGAGCTAATTGACTTTTTCTTGTTGCGATAATAAGCTTCATTTTCCATCCTCTATAATTTCAACATCAATGATTTCTTCATTAGAATTTTGATACTCTTGCTTAGTGTATTGATATTTTGATTTAGTTATTAATTTCAAAGCAATACCAAAGAAAAATACAAAAATTCCAAAAACGCTTGTAATAATCCCTGGAAAAACAAGTAAAAACCCTGCGATAACAAAAGAAAACTGCGTCAACATATCCTTTAAGCCACCCATTTGAAATTCAAGCATATTTTTCCAAAAAATTCCCAATAAAACCGCACCAAAAATCATACTCAAAAGTATGAAAAATAAAAAATTACCAAAACCAAAAAAAACTATAAAAAGCACACTTGCAATAATTTCAAGTACAAATAAAGGACTTAAGCTTAATTTATAATTCATAACACTTTCTTTTTAAGAATTTCCATAAGTTCATCAGTTTTTATAAGTTCTTTTATCAAACCTTCTCTTTGGATAAACTCTATTTCATTATTTTCTAATCCTTTGCCAACAACTAGCGCATAAGGAAAACCCATAAGTTCAAAATCATTCATTTTAACCCCAAAACGCTCATTTCTATCATCAAGCAATACCTCTAATCCAAGATTAGTTAAATCCTCATAAAGCTTATTAGCAAATTCTAAAACCTTTTCATCTTTGAGATTTGAAACAATAATTTCAAGCACAAAAGGAGCTAAAGTTTTATTCCAAATACATCCTTTTTCATCATGACTTGCTTCAATAGCTACAGCCAACAAGCGTGAAACACCTATGCCGTAACATCCCATATAAAAAGCTTGGCTTTTGCCATTTTCATCTAAAAAATTTGTATTCATCGCTTTAGAATATTTTTGTCCTAGTTTAAAAATATGCCCTACTTCTATACCTTTGCTTTGTTTTAATTTTGCTCCACATTTAGCACAGCAATCCCCTTCTTTAACTTCAATCAAATCTTTAAAACGATCTTTGTTTAAATTTACAACATCAATGCCGATCAAATGATAATCTTTTTCATTCGCACCCATAATCATTTGTTTTTCGTTTTCAAGCTCAAAATCTATATAAAAATCTATATCTTTTAATCCCACAAAACCTATAAAACCAGCTACTAAACCAGCTTTTTCTAATTCTTCTTCGCTTGCATCGACTAGTTCAAGGGCATTGCAAGCATTTTGAGCCTTGATTTCTTGTAAATCATCACTTCCTCTTATAAAAAACACAACTAATTTGCTTTCATTTTCATAAATAGCTTTTTTTACCACTGCTTTAATCGTATAAAAAGCATTAATTTTAAAAAATTGCGCTAAAGAATCTATAGTTTTAATATTTGGAGTGTGAAATTTACTTGCATAATTTGCTTCAGGACGCTCATCTTGACAAATTTTTTTAGCTCTTTTTGCAGCTTCAACATTAGCCGCATAATCACAATTTTCACAAATTAAAATATCATCTTCCCCATTTTTTGCCAAAACCATAAATTCCTTAGAACCGCTTCCACCAATAGCCCCACTATCAGCTTCAACTGCTCTAAAATCAAGTCCCATTCTTTGTAAAATTTGAGAATAAGTTTTATACATAAGCTCAAACTCACGCCCTAAATCTTCTTCATTAGCATGAAAACTATATCCATCTTTCATCAAAAATTCACGACATCTTAAAAGTCCAAATCTAGGCCTCGCTTCATCACGAAATTTAAGTCCGATTTGATATAAATGCAAAGGAAGTTGTTTATAACTTGTGATTTTGTTTTTTACCAAAGAAAGCATAGCTTCTTCATGTGTTGGACCTAAAACAAATTCATTTTCTTTTCTGTCTTTAAAACGCAAAAGTTCTTTTCCAAAAACATTATAACGCCCACTTTCTTGCCACAAACTTGCAGGAGTAATAAAACTAAGATTTACTTCTTGTGCTCCAGCCTTATCCATTTCTTCTTTAACTATATTTTTAATTTTGTCCAAAACTCTTTTTCCTAAAGGCAAGAAATTATAAAGTCCGCTACCAATTTGTTCTACAAAACCCGCACGTGTTAAAAAAATATGACTAGGCAAACTCGCATCTTTTGGCGCTTCTTTTAAACTTGGTGCATAAAATTTAGTAAATCTCATCATTATTCTCCATATCAAATTCACATTTATATTGATTTAAACCTTCAAGATTATTTTGTAAATCAAAAACATAACGCATAGCATTAATTACTGTATCACTTTGCATTTTACCTTGTAAATGTTTCAAATTTACAGTAGGCGTGTGTAAAAAAGCCTTAAAAACTTGATGAATCAACTTTCTAGCCTCTTCTTTATCGGATTTTTTCAAATATCCTTTTTTTAACGCAATTTCAAGTTGTTTATCTGCATATTCTTTAGCTTGCAAGCGTATAGCTTTGATAATAGGCATCAAAGCCAAATCGTTTAAATACCTAAAAAATTCACTTGTTTCACGACCTATTATCCCATAAGCCATGCGAGCTTCTTGTTCTCTTAGTGCTAAATTTTTTTGAACTACAATCTCAAGATCATCTACAGCAAAAACAGATATATTTTCATTTTCATTAATATCAATATCCCTTGGAACTGCAATATCAAAAAAATACCTTTTGTAAGGAAGTTCTTCTATTAAAGAATTTATAATAATAGCATTTGGTGCATTAGTAGCAGAGAAAAAAAACTCATATTGATTTAAATATTTTTTTAAATTTTCTAAACTATCATATTCGCTTAAAACACCAAGTCTCTCACACAAATCTTTAGCTTTTTGCAAGTCACGATTTAAAATAATCACTTTAGCACCCGCAGCAATTAAATGTTTTGCCGCAAGTTCTCCCATCTCTCCAGCTCCAATAACAACAGCTTTTTTTTGCGTTAAATCTGCAAGTTCTTTTGCTTTTGCTACAGCAACGCTAGCTACAGAAATAGGATTTTTAGAAATTTGAGTTTCATTACGTACCTTAGCAGCGCATTTAAAAGCACTATGCACTGCTCTTGAAAGGTGTACTCCACAAAAGCTATTTTTTACAGCAAAAGTAAAAGCATCTTTTAATTGTCCTGCTATCTGAGTTTCTCCAACCACCAAACTATCCAAAGAACTTGCTACAGAAAAAAGATGGTGAATTGCTCCACTATCTTCAAAAATATCAACTTTTTCAAGTAAAATATCTTTATCCACATCACAAAGCAAAGCCAAAGATTTAACAATAAACTCCGCACAGGCCATTTTTACAAAAGCAACAATTTCAACACGATTGCAAGTACTTATAACCAAACATTCTTCAATATTTTTATGAGTACTGATAATTTTTAAAAACTCACTTTTTTTAGCTTCATTGGAAAAGCTTAACTTTTCCCTTAAGGCAATATCTGTATTTTTATGAGTAAAAGATATACAATAATACATTAAAATTCCCTATCTATCATAGCTTTAATAGTATCATTAAGCTTGTTATTATCATATTTTTCAATCGCTTTGCTAGCCTTTTTTGCATAAGTTTTAGCTTCTAAAATAGCTTTTTCCAAAGCTTTTTGTTCTTCAAATTTAGTTTTTAGCCACTCTTTTTCATTTTCATTTAAATCTTTTTTAAATAAAGTCTGCAAATATATCCTATCTTGTTCTTGTAAATTTTCATAAAGATAAATATAAGGTAAGGTAGTCTTACCCTCTTTAAAATCATTCATAGCAGGTTTTCCAAGAATTTTTTCATCACTCTTAATATCTAAAATATCATCAATCATCTGAAAAGCGAGTCCTAAATTTTTACCATATTCTGCAAAATCTTTTTCATATAACCCAGCCAAAATAGCTCCGCATCTCGCACTTGCTTCGATCAAAACAGCTGTTTTATTATAAATCATTTTCAAATAAGCTTCTTTATTGATATTAAATTTCTCTCCCAAATCAACATCCATAAGTTCACCTATAGCAAGCTTTACAACAGCATCTGAAATAATACTTGCAAATCTAGCATCCATTTTGCTCAATTCATAAAAGGCTTTTGAATACAAAATATCACCCAACATAAGAGCATTTTTTGTACCAAATTCAGCATTGACAGATCTTGCTCCACGCCTTAATTCACTCTCATCGATAATATCATCATGTAACAAACTAGCAAGATGTATCAATTCTATAGTTGCACAAATTTTAAAAGCAATCTCACTCTCATCTGCGATAGCTAATAATAATTTAGAACGTAATTTCTTTCCTGATTTTACATTTGAAAGCATATTTAAAATAGGTTCATAGTCAAGCTCTTGTAAAAACTGTTTTATTAATTCATCTATTTTTTGCACTATCTTTTCCTTGTTAATTGCTATTATTATTTTCTTTGTTTGTTAATGGTTTTACCTGAGGTTCGTTAAAATTAATCATAGGAACAACCTGATTGTTTTGCGGTGGATTTTGTAAAGCTTTTTTTCTCGGATCTAAAAATTCTACCATTAAACGAGATTCCTTATCTTCTATATAAACTGTAAAAGTTGCCAAACCTTTATTATAACCACTAAATTCTAAAATCAGTCTTGCTCTATCAATATGTGGATTGGTATAATCAGGTATTAAAGTTTGAGTTACCCAATCTAAATTTCTTCTTAAACTCATCACAAATTGACGCGGATATTTGCGAAATTTCGAATGTACGATGATATTAGTATTATCAAACAAAGTCCAATAAAAATCAAAATTTTGCACCTTATCTTCATAGCCTATTTCTTTAATCTGCACACTAGCTCTCTCATCTTTTTTAAGTATAAATTTATAAGTATAATCAAAAGTTGGTTCAGATGCTAAAACATTGCTAAAAATAAAAAAAATACAAATTAAACAAGGGCTTATTTTAAACAATTTTAGCCTTCGTGTCCTAAAATTTTTGCGCCTAATTCTATATAAATATCATTTTGCCTTTCTTCTATAAAATCACCATTTTCTAATATGAAATTTTTTACATCCATTTCTGTTAAACCTTGTTTTTCCAAAAGTTCCACCATAGCAATATGATCAGCAAAAAATTCCTCAAAAACTTTTTCTAAGGCTCCTAAATTTCCATTTTGTATAATTTCTATAAATTTTTCTTTTGGAGTTTTATTAAACATTTCATCAAAAAAATCCATTAATTTTCCTTGAAAATATAAGTTTTTGATTATAAAATTTTAATCGTTAAAAGTAGCTAAATTAAAATAATTAAAATTTAAATTTTATTTGCAATATGTAAAATTTTAGAAGTTAAATTCCGCATGGTGCGGAATTTATTATGAATGTAGTTTTGCTTGAGTAGCGTATTTTACACCCAAATCAAAAGCTTTAGCATTTGCGTCACGAGTTTTTGCAGGAACCATATGAAGCATAGTTTCCTTTAAAACATCTAAATCTATACATTTGCTCATATAAGCAGCAATTGCAAGTGCTACAACTGATTGAGTAGCCACATTTCCTACCTCATCTTTAGCTATGGTAATAATAGGAATTTCAAAAATTTGCCATTTTTTATAATCTTCACTTTCAGGATGTACCAAATTTGGCTCTACAACTATGATGCCTCCTTCTTTTACACCGCCACGAAAACCTTTATAGCCCTTATCTGCAGTCGAAAGCATAAAGTCTATCTCCCCTTCTACAGCATAAGGAAATAAAATTTCTTTATCATCAATGATAATATCCACCTTAGTAGGGCCACCACGCACTTGTGAAGTATAAGTTGAAGCCTTAAAAGCTTGGCGACCTTCTTTAATGGCTGCTTCTGCTAAAATTTCTCCTGCGGTGATAACACCTTGTCCGCCTTCACCGCCAAATCTTAATTGATATTTCATTTTAAAGCTCCTAAATCCACCATTCTTTTTTCTTTGGCTGCACGACGTACTTCTTCATAAGCGTGGCAGTATTCTGGCTGAGAATTATCCTCATGTAAAATTCCTGTTGGAAATTTATCTTTTCTTTCTTCAAAATCCATGCTTTCAAATTTAGCTTTATCTACAACACGGTTTTTAATCCAATCAAGCATAGCCACAGCTTCACCCATTTTGTTTTTTCTGCCTAGATTGATATGACAATTTGAAAAAACATCTACAAAACTATAACCTTTATGTGCTAAAGCTTTGTAAATTAAATTTTCAAGCTTATTAGCTTCAATCACATTGCCCCTTGCCACAAAAGAAGCTCCTGCAGCTTTAGTTAATTCACACGCATCAAAATTAGGGTCAATATTTCCAAATTGAGCTGTTACTGTATAAAAACCTTTTGGAGTAGTTGGACTTGTTTGAGAATTCGTAAGTCCATAGATAAAGTTATTGATCACAATGTGGGTTAAATCAATATTTCTACGACAACCATGTATGGTATGATTTCCACCAATTGCCAAAGTATCGCCATCTCCGCTTACTACAATAACATGTTTGCTAGGATTGGCTAATTTAATACCTGTTGCATAAACTATTGCTCTACCATGAGTAGTATGAACTGTATTGCAATTTACATAAGAACTCATTCTACCACTACAACCTATACCCGAAACAAGACAAACATCATCCATATTCCAACCAAGTTTTTCTATCGCACGGATAATACATTTTAAAACAACACCATCGCCACATCCCCAGCACCACTGAGTAGGCATTTTATCTACTCTTAGATATTCATCATAATTAAAAGCCATTTATATATTCTCCTTTACCTTAGCAATAATTTCACTTGGAGCGATAGGACGACCATTTGCACGGTGCAAGCTAATAAAATCGCGACGCGAAGTTACTCTTTCAATCTCTTCAAGATATTGTCCCATATTAAGCTCGCTTACCATTACTTTTTTAAATTTGCTTACAACTTCAGCAATTTTTTTCTCAGCCACTGGATAAAGAGTAATTGGACGGAAAAGTCCCACTTTAATCCCTTGTTCTCTTAATCTTTGCATAGCTTCTTTTGCTGAACGACTTACGCTTCCATAAGCAATGATTAAAAATTCAGCATCATTAAGCATATACTCTTCATAAGCACAAATATCTTCTTGATTGTTTTTTATTTTACCTATGAGTCTTTCCATATTTTTTTTCACTATAGCTCCATCTTCAGTTGGAAAACCTATATCTCCATGATGAAGTCCTGTAACATGATAACGATAACCTGTAAAGAAAGGATTTAAAGTTGCAGGCTCATTTTCTCCTGCTGCATAAGGTTTATAATCCTTTTTATCTCCTTCAAATTTTTTACGGTTATACACTTTAATATCTTTTAAATCAGGTAAAACCGCTTTACCATTCATGTGCCCTACAGTTTCATCCATAAGTAAAAATACTGGAGTCATATATTTTTCAGCTAAATTAAACGCTCTAATGGTTTCTGTATAAGCTTCTTCAAGACTTGCAGGAGCAATAGCAATACTTGCAAAATCCCCATGAGTTGGTGCTTTAGCTTGAAACAAATCTCCTTGTGCTACACGAGTTGGAAGACCTGTCGAAGGACCACCTCTCATAACATTTACAATTACAAGTGGAATTTCAGCAATAAATGCAAGTCCTATTTGCTCTGCTTTTAAAGAAATTCCGGGACCGCTACTTGCAGTCATGGATTTTACTCCACTCATTGCCGCACCAATAGCCACGCTAATACCTGAAATTTCATCTTCCATTTGTATAAAAGTTCCATCATTTGCAGGAAGCATATGGCTTAATTCATGAGCTATCTCACTACTAGGAGTAATAGGATAACCTCCAAAAAATTTACATCCACAATCAATCGCAGCTTTGGCGATTAAAACATTACCTGTTGCTATAACTTCTCTCATTATTTTTCCTATGCTAATTTTTTGTATTTGTTATTTTTTACGGCTACAGCTCTATCTTTAGACTCAGTAGTAAGTTTGGCAAATTTAAATTCATCTCTTTTTGCCACCATAATAGCAAAATCAGGGCAATGTGTCTCACACTCGGTACAGCCTATACAGGATTCAGGGTGTACTACCTCTATCATTTGTCCTAAAACCGCATGCACATCATCGCGCATAGCTAAAACCCCAGCGGGGCAATAGCTAACACAAATATTGCATGCTTTACATCTATGCTCATCTACCCAAACAGGGGTATCTTTTGGAGCTGTCATACTCATGTTTTTTCCTTTATTAACCTAATATTTTTTGAATTTCTTCACCAATTAAAGCCGGAGAATCCACCACATGAATTCCATAGCTTTTTAAAGCTTCTTTTTTAGCTGCAGCGCTTTCATCAGCACTTCCTACTATGGCACCTGCATGCCCCATTCTTTTACCTTTTGGAGCAGTTGCACCTGCAATGAATGCTACCACAGGTTTGCTAATATTTTCTTTAATAAATTTAGCTGCTTCCACTTCCAAACTACCACCAATTTCACCTATCATTACAATAGCCCTAGTTTCATCATCTTTTTGGAATTCACTTAAAAGCTCTTTATAAGCAAGACCTATAATAGGATCACCGCCAATTCCTACTGCAGTAGAAATTCCATAACCACCTTGAACTACCTGATTGGCAGCTTCATAAGTTAAAGTTCCACTTTTTGAAATAAGCCCCACGCAACCTTTTTTAAAAATAAAACCTGGCATAATACCTAACTTACATTCTTCAGAAGTGATAATACCTGGACAATTTGGTCCAATGATTTTCATACCCTTTTTATTAGCATATTGCTTAGCAAACATCATATCCTTTACAGGCGTATGCTCTGTGATTACAACTGCAAGCTTAATACCAGCATCAGCTGCTTCAACCACGCTATCACCCACAGCAAAAGCAGGCACAAAAATCAAGCTCACATCAGCCTTTGTTGCTTTAACCGCATCTGCAACAGTATCAAAAACTGGTTTACCTAAATGAGTTTGTCCACCTTTATGAGGAGTGACACCTCCAACTATATTTGTACCATAAGCCATGCATTGCTCAGCGTGAAAAGTTGCTTCTTTACCTGTAAAACCTTGAACTATTACTTTTGTATTTTTATTAACCAATATACTCATTTTCCATCCTTATCCTACTAAACTTTTTACAAGCTCTGCACCGTTTTTAAGATTGGTTGCTGCTTTGATATTTTTAAGATTTGAATTATCTAAAATTGTCTTTGCTTCTGCTGCGTTAGTACCATCAAGACGCACTACAATTGGAATATTTACCTCAACATTCTTAGTAGCTTCTAAAATTCCATTTGCTATCCTATCACAACGAACAATACCGCCAAAGATATTGATAAATATAACTTTTACATTCTTATCTCTTAAAATGATTTCAAAAGCCTTTGCAACAGTTTCAGGAGAAGCTCCCCCACCTACATCTAAGAAATTTGCAGGTTTTGCACCACTATAATTAATAATATCCATAGTTGCCATTGCTAGACCCGCACCATTTACCATACAAGCTACATCTCCATCTAATTTCACGTAGCTTAAGCCAAATTCAGCCGCTTCTCTTTCAGCAGGATTTTCTTCAGTAATATCTCTAAGTTCAGCAATTTCAGGATGACGATAAAGCGCACTATCATCAAAACTGCATTTTGCATCAAGGGCATAAAAATCCCCTTCTGCAGTTTTAATTAAAGGATTGATTTCAAGCATATTCATATCTTTATCCATGTAAAGCTTATAAAGTTTAGCTATCATAGAAATGAGTTTTTTGCCTTCATCTTTATCAAGTCCTAAAATTCTCGCTACTTCAAGTCCATGAAACATTTTAAATCCAATTTGTGGATCAATACCTACTTTTGCAATTTTTTCAGGGCTTTCTTTGGCTACTTTTTCTATATCCATCCCTCCTTCACTTGAAGCGATAATGGTAATTTGCTCTGCCATTCTATTAAATAAAATAGCCAAATAATACTCTTTTACTATATTAGCGCCACTTTCTATATAAAGTTTTTGCACGAGCTTACCTTCAGGTCCTGTTTGATGAGTTACTAAATTCATTCCTAAAATTTTACTTGCATAATCTTTTACCTCATCTAAATTCTTAGCGATTTTAACACCACCACCAAGACCACGGCCTCCTGCGTGAATTTGAGCTTTAACTGCCCAAACACTACCGCCTAATTCTTTAGCATTAGATACAGCTTCATCTACGCTAAATGCAACTTTTCCCTTTAAGGTAGGGATGCCATTGTCTGCAAAAATTGCTTTTGCTTGATACTCATGTATGTTCATTTATTCTCCTTTATATTGATATTTGATTAAAGATTTTTCTAATTTGTCTTTTTCTTGCAAACTAAGATCCATTTTCATGATTTCAATCACACCTTCAAGTCCTAATCTTGCCATAACTCCCAAGGCTTTGTTTTGCACTCCAAATTCTCCATGTAAAATCACACTCATAGGTAAAAACTCGCCACTTCTTATAGACTCAAGCATTCTTATACAAGCACTAGCAGGGGCTAAATAAGCTGAAGTTTTAAGATGTTTGATTACTTTAGCTCCACCTGTTTTAACTTCATTTTCTAAATCCTCAAATTCTTCTTCATTTAAAAATTCGCTTATATTTTTATTTTTAACACTTGCGTAAGATTTTACCAAAACCATATCATCATTATGAAAACCAATAAGTCTTGTATCCACGCTTGACATTTTGACATTAAGTTTTTTGGCAAGTTCATACTTAAATCTTGCATTGTCTAAAACACCCGCCATGGCTATAATTTTCTTTGATGAAAAAATCCCGCTTTCATAAAGAGTATTAAGTAGAAAATCCACAGGATTAGTTAAAATAATAAAAAGCGGATCTTCTGTAAAATCTTTAATTTTTTTAGCACAATCAAGCATAATGCTTGTATTTAACTGAAGCAATTCTTCTCTACTTTGCCCATCTTTTCTAGCAAAACCTGCACTAAAAAACACTATATCTGAATTTTTGGTATGAGTATAATCTTTAGTGCAAAGTAAATCTATATTTAAATTTAAAGCAGCTATGCTTTGAGTAAGTTCTAGTTCTTTTGCATAAAGCAAATCCTCATTAATATCTACTAAAACAATTTCATTTGCTATTTCTCTTAAAATCAAAGCATAAGCTACGCTTGAGCCCACATTGCCAGCCCCTATAACAGTGATTTTCATCTTTGTCCTATTTTTTCTAAAATAGCGTTAAAAGTTGCACTTGGACGCATGATTTTATTTGCTTTTTCATCATCAAATTTATAATACCCACCCAAATCCACTTTCACACCTTGCGCATCGTTAAATTCGGCTCTGATTTTTTCTTCATTAGAAGAAAGCTCTAGGGCAATATCTTTAAAAAAGCTTTGAAGCTCCATATCACTTGCCTGTCTTGCTAAATGATTTGCAAAATACATTGCTAAGTAAAAATGACTTGTTCTATTGTCATCTTCTTTAACTTTTCTTGATGGAGCTTTATTATTTTCAAGCCATTCGCCTATAGCCTCATCAAGACATTCTGCTAAAACCTTAGCTTTATGATTACTACACTTATTTGCATAAAATTCCAAACTTGCTTGCAAAGCCAAAAATTCACCCAAACTATCCCAACGCAGATGATTTTCTTCGACTAATTGTTCTACTTGTTTAGGTGCTGAACCCCCTGCTCCTGTTTCAAACATAGCTCCACCCTTTAACATAGGCACAACAGAAAGCATTTTTGCACTTGTTCCAAGCTCTAAAATAGGAAAAAGATCGGTTAAATAATCCCTTAAAACATTACCCGTGATAGAAATAACATCTTTACCTTCTCGGATTAACTCTAAACTTCTTAAACAAGCTTCTTTTGGAGTTAAAATGGCTATATTTTTACCCTTTTCTTTTAAACGATTTTGTACCAAAGTTATCATGATTTTATTACTAGCTCTTTTGCTATCTAACCAAAAAATAGCTTCGGCTCCACTAAGTTCCGATCTTTCTATACCTAAATCAATCCAATTTAACACCGCATCAAATTTAGCTTGATTGGCTCTATAAATATCACCTTTTCTAACCTTATGTTCTAATAAAACTTTACCCTCAGAAACTATTTTAAAAGTTCCTTCTTCTTTAGCCACAAAGGTTTTATTGTGCGAGCCATATTCTTGAGCCTTTTTAGCCATTAAACCTACATTAGATACACTGCCAAGTTTTGAAGGATTTAAAGTACCATTTTTATGCAAATCTTCAATAACCGCCTCATAAATAGTTGCGTAAGTTTGATCAGGAATTACGGCATTTGTGTCCTTTTCCTTACCTTCCTTATCCCACAATCTTGCGCCATTTTTAAGCATTGCAGGCATAGAAGCATCAACGATAACATCGCTTGGAACATGAAGATTTGTAATGCCTTTATCGGAATTTACCATAGAAATATCTGCAGATTTAGCTAAAATTTCATTGTATTTTTTTAAAATTTCATCTTTTTTGCTTGAATTTTCGATCTTACTTAAAAGTTCACTTAAACCATTATTTGGATTAATACCTAATTTTTCAAATTCATCTTGAAATTCGATAAATAATTCTTTAAAAAATACTTTTACTGCATAACCAAAAAGTATAGGATCACTTACTTTCATCATTGTAGCTTTTAAATGCAAAGAAAAAAGCACATCATCATCTTTGCTTGCTTTAATTTCTTTTGCATAAAATTCCTGAAGTTTTTGCACATCCATAAAAGTAGCGTCTAAAATTTCATTTTTTTCAAGTTTTAAGCCCTCTTTTAAAATTTCTTTTTTACCATCAACGCTTGTAAATTCTATATTAGCCACACAATCTTGATCGATTAAAACCGCTTTTTCATTAGAGAAAAAATCCCCTTCTTTCATGTAAGAAACACGAGTTTTTGAGTTTGGATTAAACTCAACCACACGATAAGGATTGTTTTTTGCATAGTCTTTTACCGCTTTTGTTGAACGACGATCTGAATTTCCTTGTCTTAATACAGGATTAACCGCTGAACCTAAAACTTTTTGATATTTTGTTTTAATTTGCAATTCTTCATCATTTTTTGGCTCATCTGGGTAATTTGGTAACATATAACCCTTATCTTGCAATTCTTTAATCGCCGCCTTAAGCTGAGGAATAGAAGCTGAAATATTTGGGGTTTTAATAAGATTTGCATCCGATCTTTTGACAAGCTCGCCTAAAAGCTCTAAAGCATCTTCACATCTTTGTTCCTCTTTTAAATACTCACTAAAACTAGCTAAAATCCTTCCAGACAAAGAAATATCCGAGGTTTTTACTCCTATATGTGCCCTACTTAAAAAAGCTTTCACTATAGGCAAAAACGAATAAGTCGCAAGAGCTGGAGACTCATCTGTTAAAGTATAAGTAATTTGCATTTTTAGTCCTTTAAAATACTTATTTTTATTTTCATTTTTAAGTATATTACAAATAAAAAAAAATGCAAGAGTAAGTTTAAAGTTTGTTTTAGTTTTCAAACAAACTTTAAATATTTTTAATTAAGTAAATTAGCAGGAAGTTGTATGATATTTTTAATAAGATTAAAAGGAGTTTTTAGAGTATCTGTTAAAATTTCGGTATGAAATTTAGGGTCATCTATACTTCCATCTATTTTTAAGTTTGTGCTAATTTCTTGATTTTTACCTAAAATTACATAATTTAAAATTGGAACCTTGGATATAGCTTCTGAAGCTGATTTTAAAGTTTTAAGCTCTAAACTAAAATCCACTGTATTTAATCTTAAATTTGCTGATCCTAAACCATATATATCTACACTATCGCCGTTTAAATTAATAGCTGAAACACTTAAAAGATCTTTTTTTCTATTAAAAATAATCTTTCCATCATGTAGGCTTAAACCTTTTTGATTAAAAGTTGGAGATTTAAACATCAATAAACTTGGTACAGTATCAATAAAGGAAATAAGCTGATTTATACCTCTTAAATCCTTCACATAAGTATTTTTAAAATCGATCTGTCCATCAAAATACTCCAATCCACTTCCTTTTATACTTAAGTTAAACACTCCATCTTGAACAGCTTGTTTTTGTAAAAACTCATTTAAATAATTATCATCAATATTGCTAACGTTTAAATTTAAATCATTAGAAGAATAATAAAGATCAAATTTTGCATTTCCTCTAGAACCTTTAAGATCCAAAGCATTACCTTTTAAATCAGCCTCTACCCTATCAAAAGCCAAAGTTTTATTAGAATCTGGCAAAATTAAAGCTACATTTGCTCCACCAAAACTAATATTTTGGGTATTAGTAGAAATATCAAATGTTGAATTTGAAGAGTTGGAATCTTTTTTATAAATATAACTTAAATTTTTCAAATGAATTTCTTTATTATCAGAACTTATTTTAGCACTTGCTGTATCACTTTGAGTATGAATTTCCATAATGCCCTTATTTTTTACAATATCAAAGCTATCATTTTCATAAGGAGTTTGACCGTTGATAAGTAAATTATTTTTAAAATAAGCATCATTAACGCTTACATTAAAATCTTCAAAATTTAAAGTTTTATAATAAACATTTTTAGCATCAATAAACCCAAACTTTTTAAGTAATGGAGAAAATGAAAATAAAATCTTAGGATTATTAAGATTAGCCTCAAGTCCATCTTTAAAATTTAAAATCAAATTCCACTGAGGAATGCTAATGTTAACATTTTGCGAATAATCTAATTTTACTTCTACATTTTGATTTTTTAAATCTAAAAGCTCCCCATTGTCAAAATAAAGCCTTGAAATCTGAGTATTGAAATTTCCTTGTTGTTTTTGTAAGTCAAATTTAGCATTAAAATCAGCCTCTAAAAAGCCATTTTTAACACTAGCATTTTCTATATTTAAATCATTTTGATTTAATTTTACAAATGCTTTTGTAATATTAAAATCAACCAAAGAAATACTAGCATTCTCTAAAGCTAAAATACCACTATAAGAAATTTCACCCTTATCATGAAAATCAATTTTAAGCTCTAAATCACTTTTAATTTTTCCGCTTTTTTGATAAAAAGGTAATGAAAAATGATAATCCTCTAAAGCTTTAGCAAGTTTTTCGTCAAATTTTAGATTATCAGACTTAATGCGCAAATAAATCCCAGCTTTTTTTTCATCAAACAAATCATATAGATAAACCTTACTAGAACTTAAATCAGCACCATTATAGAAAGCTTTATTAAAGACAAAATCAAGCTTTTGTTTGTTTAAATTTAAATCGAGTTTTGGAATTTCAATAGCATTCATTTTATCATCCAAACGAACTTTGACATTATTAACATAACCTGATGCGCTAATATTGTCTAAATAATAATTATCTTTAGTAAAATCTATAAAGCCCTGCAAATAATCTAAATGATAAAATTCTCCCTTAGCCCTATATGCTACCCAAAGATTTAAACTCTGCGGAAGTTCTATTCTTTTATTAACTCTTTTAAAAATTTCCGTAATATTTCTAATGTTTAAATCTTCTATTTTATAAGCTAAATTTTTATCTTTGTAAGAGATACTTGCGTTAAAGTCAAGCAATTCTCCACTTGCTCTACCTTGAAAATAATAAAACTCACTCTTAGTATTGATACTTAAATTTCCATCAATATTTAAATCATAATCTTTTAATAAAAGTTTTTTAATATTAGCTATAAGTTCTTTATTTTGACGCTGTAATGTTAATTTTAAAAATAACAAATCATTATCTATAAAAAATTCATTATCTTTAAATAAAATACGCACATGATTATCTTTGATATTTAAATTTTGTATATCAATCTCTTCAACAAAAGTATATAGATATTTTAAATTTTTTGTTATTTTTAAAATCTCTGTTGAAGCATTATCAGAAGAGTGAGTTTGTGATGAAATTTCGGAATTTTGAGTCTCATTTATAGTGATATTTTTTGCTCGTACAATTAATTTTTTATCTAATTTAATATATAATTGTTCCAATTTTAAAAAATCAAATTGGATACTAGAGATGACAATCCCATTTTTAAGCACTATAAACAAAGCTAATATAAGCACAACAAAAAATACAACAATATATAAAATTTTCTTTTTCATACGCAACTTCTTTTTGATATTTATTTTGGGGATTTTTTATTATCTAACTCAGCCTTTAAAAAGCAATTCTGTGGTATTTATTCCCCAAGGTTCAATTTCTCAAATTATAACATATTTAAAGCAAAATAAATATCAGATGAGTAGTATTGATAAATATATTTTATTTTTTTTAGGACACCCTCAATCAGGCTGGATCAACATAGGCACAAAAGATTTAAATAGGGCTGAATTTCTACATAAACTCACTATTGCTAAAGCAGCACTTCAAACCATTACTCTTATCCCAGGAGAAACAAGCGTAATCTTTTTAGAACAAGCAGCCAAACAACTTGAACTTGATAAAGATATGCTTTTAAAAGAATTTCAAGCTCAAGCTCCTTATGATGAAGGAGTTTTTTTACCAGAAACTTATAAAATCCCAAAAGGCATTACAGAAAATCTACTCATCCAAATGCTTTTAAACCATGCTGAAATTTCCAATAAAAAAACTTCTGAGAAAATTTTTGGTGATTATAATCCAAAAAAATGGCACCAATATATCATCATCGCTTCTGTAATACAAAAAGAAGCTGCTAATGACAATGAAATGCCTATAGTTGCAAGCGTAATTTATAATCGACTTAAAAAAGGTATGAAGCTTCAAATGGATGGAACTTTAAATTATGGAATTTATTCCCATGTAAAAGTTACCCCACAAAGAATAAGACAAGATAATAGCTCTTATAATACCTATAAATTTACAGGATTGCCTAAAGAAGCGGTTTGCAATGTTTCTTTAGCTGCTATTCGTGCAGCTATTTTTCCTTTAAAGACAGATTATTTATATTTTGTGCGTGATAAAAATACTGGAGTTCATATTTTTAGCACAAATATAGATGATCACAATAAAGCCATAAATTTACAAAAAGGAAAATAATTTTGATATTTTTATACAAAATAGTTAAATTGGAACAGTATTTGCTTGTTAATATTAAAAATTATAAAAAGGATAAAAAATGATTAACCCATTTAAATCAAAAGAACTGGTCACTGGTGCTTTAGCGGGTAGAAATCTAAGAAATCAACTCATCAATGCCAATCTTGCAAATGTTGATACTCCTTTTTATAAAGCAAGAGATATTGAATTTGAAACAGCTTTGGTAAATCGTGCAAATGAAATTTTTAAAAAAAATGATAATAAAGAATTGCAATTAGCCATAACCGAAGAAGGACATCAAAAACCTTGGAAATTCCCTGATCCTAGTAAATCTACTATTTACTTAAGAGATGGTCATTTAGCAAGAAATGATGCAAATACTGTTGATCTAGATGTAGAAACCACAGAAATGAGTAAAAATACAGTTATGATAACAGCTCTTGATGGAGTTTTAAGAAGACAAAGCAATATCTTTAGTTCTATACTTGATGCAAGCTCTAAATTAAGTTAAAGGTAAATTATGGCATACTTAAGTGATTTTGATATTAGTGGTTATGGTTTAAGTGCTCAACGTTTTAGAATGAATGTTATTAGCTCTAATATAGCTAATGCAAACACTACAAGAACAGCTGAAGGTGGACCTTATAGAAGACGCGAAGTGATCTTTAAAGCAACAGATTTTGATAAGCTTTTAAATGAGCAAATTAACAAAGATAATAATTTTTTAAAATATGAAAATCCTTTAAATGATCCAAGTTCGCCAGAAGAAGCTAAACCTGCTATTCAAAGTGTTGTAGTGGATAAAGTGGTCAGAGATGACAAAGATTTTCGTATGAAGTATGATCCAAGCCATCCTGATGCAAATGCTGAAGGTTATGTAGCGTATCCAAATGTAAACCCTGTCATTGAAATGGCAGATTTGATTGAAGCTACAAGAGCTTATCAAGCCAATGTAAGCGCTTTTACAAGTGCGAAAACTATAGCTCAAAGTGCGATTGATTTATTAAGAGGATAATAAAAAATGAACAATATTAATGATTTAAGATTAAATAATAATATTTCAAATACCAACAAAAGTCAAAATTCCACAGGAATTGGTGATGAATTTGCCAAGATGCTTAAAAATGAAATCGATGATTTAAATAAAGCACAAGAAAGTGGAGAAGCTGCAATGACAGACATTGCCACAGGACAAGTAAAAGATTTACATCAAGCAGCTATAGCTATCACTAAAGCTGAAAGCAGTATGAAATTTATGCTAGAAGTAAGAAATAAAGCGATCAGTGCTTATAAAGAAATCACAAGAACTCAAATTTAAACCCTAATGCAAGAATATAAAAAAAATAGGGTTTCAAAAGTTGCCTTTGCCTACTGCATGGCACTTTTGTTTATGATTATTTTTATCAGCTCTACTTTTTTTCTTACATCAAAACGTCATATACCTAACACTGAAAAAGATCAATACGCTCTTGCTCTAAGAGGATCGATTATAACTAAAGATAATTTTACTATCACAAGTTCTAAACAAATTTATCGTGCTGAAATTGATCTTAGAAGTATTAACAAAGATAAATTTGATCTATTTTTAAAGCTTTTTCAAATTTATAGTGGGATAAGTAACGATCAAGTAGCAGATATTAAAAAAAGAATGCAAAATCAAAAAAAACGCTCTTATAATTTTGTTCTTTTGCAAAACTTAGATTCCAAGCAAGCAAGCTATCTTAAAGACCTTGCTAAAAAACTTTATATACAAGGTTTTTTCAAAGCTTTTACAAACAACTCTGGAAGAGTTGAAACAAGAGGATTAAATATCATCGAACATGAAGAAGATAGAATTTACATGTCAAAAGATTCTTTTACTCCTATTATCGGTTATACCAAAATGATATTAGATCCAGAAAGTGGAATTTTAAAAAATATAGGAGTTAAAGGTTTAGAAAAATACTACGATGAATGTCTAAGTCCTGTTCAAAATGAAAAAATTCAAGGACTTAAAGATATAGGTGGAAATATTATTTTAAATCTAAATTCACTACAACAAAAAAAGATCAATGGTTGTGATTTATATTTAAATCTTTCTTTAAAACTGCAAAAAAGTATAGAGAAAGCTATAGATCAAAGAAATGAGGATTTAAAAGCCAATGAAATCATCGTTGGGGTAATGGAAAGCAAAACAGGAAGAATTTTAGCTCTAGCAAGCTCAAGGCGTTATGACCCACAAAATCGCGGAAAGGATCTATCAGTTCTTAATGCAAGCGCTATAGAATACGGTTATGAAGCAGGTTCTGTTATCAAACCTTTTATCTTTACAACAGCCTTAAGACTTGGTAAAATAAAAATGGATGAAGTGATTAATACTTATGGCGGTTCTTATAAGCTAGGACGTTTCACCATCAAAGACGATCACAAAATGGACAAAATGACTATGGAGGAAGTTATAAGATATTCTTCAAATATAGGCATGATACAAATTGCTAAAAGGCTTAACAATATAGAAATCGTATCAGGGCTTAAAATATTTAAATTTGGCGAAAAAAGCGGTATTGATCTACCCTATGAACAAAAAGGAGAAATTCCAAATCCTAAGCGCTTAAGAGATATAGAAAAATCTGTTTTAAGTTATGGTTATGGACTTAAAACAACCTTTATACAACTCCTTGCAGCTTATAATGTTTTCAACAATGATGGGTTTTATATCACACCACGTTTAGCTGAAAAATTCTATCAAAATGGACGCTTTACAAATCTTGATGATGATGTAAAAAAAGAAAAAATTCTTTCTAGCGAAGCCGCTAAAACGATGCAAAATGTTCTTATAAATGTTATAGAAAAAGGAACAGGAAAAAAGGCAATTACACAAGGTATTATTGCAGGAGGTAAAACAGGAACGGCAAGAATAGCCGAAAGACAAGGTTACACCTCAAATCGCTACAATGCTTCCTTTTTTGGTTTTGCAAATGATTTAAATCACGCCTATACCATAGGAGTTCTCGTAAGACATCCTACTAAACCTTATAGTTATTATGCTGCACAAAGTGCTTTGCCTATGTTTAAAGATGTTGTTGATATTTTAATCAATGAAGAATTTCTAACGCCTATACAAGACAATAACCAAACTAGCACAAACAACTAGTTTGATATATCTTTAGAAAATATCACCTCAACAGCACCTATAAGTTCTTCAGCAATCTTAGCAGCAAAAGTTGTATCATTAAGTATTGAAATTCCTTCAGCTGTTGTGATTTTTCTTACTGAAATAAGATGTTCAACATTGCTCAAGGTTAAAGTATCGATTTCTTTTAAAATTTCTTTTCCTTTTTGAAGATTTTTAATAATCAAATAAAGCTTTTCACGATCTTCAACCACTCTAAGCTCTTCGATACTTCTTAAAAGCTCTCCTAAATTCGATCTAATTTTATTGTACTCTAAAGCCAAAAATTCATTAGAAGAACTAGAATATTTCTTAATATTTGCTTGGATAATTTTTAAATTTTTAGTTGTTTCGGCTAAATTTTTAGCTGCCATCTTAAAGGTAAAAATTTTATGATTCTTTGTTTCATCGTTAATATAAACTTGTGCTTTAGTTGAAAAATCGATAATAGCTTCAAAAAGAACCTTTATCCTAGTTTGATACAAATAGTCCAAATCCACATTTTTACTAAACCACTTTTTATTTTCTAAAATTTCTTTAAAACTTTTATCACTTTGTATATCTTTACGACTAAAACCTATAGCATGAGCAACAATTGCATAGGTATTGTTATAAAGATGCTCGCTTTCTTTCCTTAAAGCTTCGATGGCTGTGTCACTAAACTTAACCAAACTACTATCAAGATATAAAGGCTTGTCTTTATTCTTATCTTTAGGAGCTTTTACTATCTTATTTAAAAAAAGAACAATTTGAGGAGTAAAGAATGAAAAAAGCACAACACCAATTAAATTAAACAAAGTGTGAAATAATGCTACTTTCAAAGCTATATCTTCTATGTTTAATACAATGAATAAAAAATTAAGAAAATATATAAAATAAGGAAAAATAAGCACTATTAAAAAAGCTATACCAAAATTAAAAATACAATTTGCAAACGCTAATTTCTTTCCTTCAATATTGGTACTTAAAGAAGCTAAAACAGCCGTTACAACTCCTCCAACACTAGTACCTAAAGTTGCTGCTAAGGAATTTTCCAAACTGATTTGTCCTGCAAGTAAAGCAGCGACAATAATAGCCATTGTAGCTGTGCTTGATTGTATAACTCCTGTAAGCAAAGCACCTAATCCTAAAAAAACAAAAACTCCTTTAAACCCAGCAAAATCAAAACGAGAAAGATCAATTATATGTTTAAAATTTTCAAAACCACTTTTAATATAATCCACACCCAAAAAGAAAAATCCTATACCAATAAAAATATTACCTAAACCTTTTAAAACACTATCTTTTTGAAAGAAAAATAATACTCCAATAATCAAAAGTGGGATAGCTAGCATTGAAATTTTAATATTTGTCAAACCAACAATCAGCCAAGAACTTGCCGTATTTCCTAAATTTGCTCCAAAAATAATCCCTATGCCCGTACCCAAAGAAATAAGCCCTGCACTCAAAAAAGAAATCGCAATAATAGAAACTAAAGTTGAAGATTGCATAATTAAAGTACTTAAAGTACCAAAAAGTATACTTTTTATCTTTGTATCGGTTGACTTCGCTAAAATTTTTTCAAGCAAACCACCACTAAAAGCTTTAAAACCTATACCTAAATTAGTCATTCCAATAAGAAGTATTGCCACTCCTGCTAAAAGATTGGCAAGCTCGTCATAACGAATTAAAATAAAAATCAGAACTAAAGTAAAAATACTCCATGAAATAAATTTAAAATATTTTAAAGAATTTCTTTCCTCTTGCAATGCCTAACCTTTTAGTTTTTCAAATTCATTCATCAGAAATTCTCTTAAATTTTCGGCTTCTTCTTCGCCTTTTTCTAGATACTCAAGCAATAAATTTTCTAATTCCTTTAAAAAAGAAAAAAGTTCATTTTGCCAGATACTATCGTTTTTATTGCTTAAATTCATGGTTTGTATGAAAGTCAACTCTCTGCTTAAATCCCCAAGTTTTTCTAAAAATTCATCTTTTTGATCAGAATTTTTTAATGCTAAATTAGCATTTTGGACATTTTCTTTAAATTCTCTGATTTTTTCATCGATTAAATCGCAAAATTTCGGATAAATATCCATTTTAATAGGCTCTAAAAGGGTTTGCTCGTCTATATTTAAAGTAAGCTTTTTAACAGCAAAATAAAGAGCTAAAAAAGACAAAGCTGCTATGAGTAAATAAATTCCTAGCATTAATAACCCTTAAGGGCTAGCATTCCGCCATCTAAATTGATGCTTTCAAGTCCCAATTTTTCAGCTATAAATTCAGCTGCAACCATGCTTCTATGGCCACTACGACAAATAAAAGCAAGTTTTTTACTTTCATCTCTTTTGCTTTGAAATTCATCTAAAAATTTAGCATTTAAAAGCCCTTGATTATCATATAAAGCCACACATTGCGCATTAGGTAAAATACCTTCTTCCCATTCTAAAGGAGTACGCACATCAAAAATTTGATATGCGTTTAAATCTTGCTTTGTCCAAAGACTTGCAGGGATATTTTCTATCATGAAAAAGCCTTATTGATAATTTTTGTAAGGCTTGCATTAAATTCAGCAGGATTATCCACTCCCATACCTTCGCTTAGTTTTGCCATATTTAAAACTAGGGTTGCTATATCTGCACTAAAACTTTCGTTGTTTTTAAGACCTATAAAAATAGCGTGTTTTGGATTGATTTCTAAAATAGGTTTGAAATTTTGTTCTTGACCCATTTGTTTTAAGAGTTGTTGCATAGCAAAATCAGGTTTATTTTTATCATAAACTATACAACTTGGGCTATCTTTCAAGCGACTGGTTAGTCTTACATCTTCAACTTGATCTTTTAGAAGTTCTTTAAATTTAGCCACAAGTGGAGCAAAAGTATTTTTTTCTTCATCGCTTAGTTCATTTTTATCTTCTACTTGATTAATGGCTACAAATTTCAAACCTTCAAATTCTAGCATAGGAGTTACTAAAGAATCAATCTCATCATCCATGAGTAAAACTTCTATATTTTTTTGCTTATATTCTTCAAGTAAAGGAGAGGTTCTTAATAAACTTTCATTATTTCCTGCTATATAAAAAATTTCCTTTTGCTCGCCCTGAAGGTCATTTTTATACTCTTCTAAAGAGCGTAAATTTTCACCTTTGGTACTTTTATAAAGCATGAGTTTTAAAAGACTGTCTTTTTCTCCGCCAAAACCATAAAGTCCTTCTTTTAATACCTTACCAAAGGTTTTAAAGAAAGATAAGTATTTTTCTTTATCATTGTTTTTGAGTTTTTCAAGTTCACCTAAAATCTTTTTAACGCTAGCTTCTTTAACACCTTTTAAAATTTGATTTTCTTGTAAAATTTCACGACTTACATTAAGTGGTAAATCTTCTACATCGATAATCCCTCGCACAAAACGCAAATAAGTTGGTAAAAGTTCTTTATCGTCATCGCTGATAAATACGCGTTTTACATAAAGTTTTAAGCCACTTTGATAATCCACACGGAATAAATCAAAAGGTGCATTTTGTGGTATGAAAAATAAAGAATTGTATTCTAATTTTCCTTCACTTTTAGTGTGAAGATAAAGTAAAGGTTTGTTTGAATCATGAAAATTTTGCTCATAAAATCTTTCATAATCTTCTGCTTTAAGGCTTGATTTTTGCATTCTCCATAAAGCATTGGCTTTATTGATTTGAGAAATTTTAAGTTCAGTTTTCCCTTCTTCTTCGCCTTCTTTAGCAGGAGTAAATTCTTCTTTTTCCATGAAAATTGGAAATTGAATGTGATTAGAGTATTTTTCTATAATGCTTTCGATTTTATAAGTATTAGCAAACTCATCATCTTTTAAGTATAAAGTAATGCTTGTTCCTTGTTCTTCTTTGTTTGCGTCATCAATCTCATAACCATTTGCATCAGAACTCCAAAGATAAGCTTTATCATCTAAAGCTTTTTTGCTTAAAACTTCGATTTTACTAGCCACCATAAAAGCAGAATAAAAACCTACTCCAAATTGTCCTATGAGTTGAGAATCTTTTTTAGCATCACCGCTCAAATTTTCTAAAAAGCTTTTAGTGCCGCTTTTTGCTATGGTTCCAAGGTTGTTGATAAGATCATCTTTATCCATACCTATACCATTATCACTAATACTTAAAGTTTTTTTATCTTTGTCAATTTTGATTTCAATTTTAGGTTCGAATTTTAAGCTTTTATATTTATCATCACTTACGCTTAAAAAATTAAGTTTGTCTAAAGCATCACTTGCGTTTGAAATAAGTTCTCTTAAAAAAATTTCTTTATTAGAATATAAAGAATGTATCATAAGCTGTAAAAGCTGATTTACTTCGGTTTGAAATTGCATTTTATTCTCCTTTGTAATTTTTTTAAAGTGGTATTTTAGCAAAAAATACAAATTCTAAAGTAAATTTAAAGATTTATTTGAAAATTATAAAACCAAGCCATGCGGCAAATAAGCAAAGAAAGACATTTAAGATAATATTTAACGCAAAATGAAGATAATTTCCACTTTGCAAGAGAAGTAAATTTTGATAAGAAAAAGTAGAAAAAGTTGTAAAAGCTCCTAAAAAACCTGTACTTATAAAGCTTTTAAGTAAAGGAGATAAACCTTTATTTTGTGCATAAGAAAACAAAAGTCCTATGATAAAAGAACCCAAAACATTAACAAAAAGAGTTCCAAGGCTGATAGAATAAGGAAAAAATTTATTCACTAAATTAATAGAAAACATTCTTAAGATTGCTCCTATAAATCCCCCAAAACCAACAACTAAAAGGGTATTTAGCAAAGCTTAGCTCTTTCTTGATCGAGTAATTCTTGCATTTTTTTTCTAGTGTTTTCAAGCCATTTGTCATCATTTGTATCGACTAAATCCATACAAATGATTTTAAGCACTCCGCTGCTTGCACTAAAACTTTTTGTGTCTAAAATTTTTGCAGAATCCACAATTAAAATGGGTTGAACTTTAAGATTTAATTTTTCACTTAAAATTTTTGCTCCACTTTGAAATTTAAGCATTTTTTCATTTTTAGATCTAGTTCCTTCTGGAAAAATAGCCAAAACCCTATCTTCGCTAATTCTTTCTTTTGCTTCTTTTAAAACTCGTACTAAATCACGCGGATTTTTTCTATCTATACAAAGAAGTTTTGGTTTTTTCATAGCAACTTTGAAAATAGGAATTTCTCCTAATTCTTTTTTGGCAATCCAGCATAAATTTTTAGGATATAATTCTTCTAAAGCGATAATATCTAAAGCACTTTGATGATTCATTAAAATCATCTGAGCTTGCGGATTAAAAGTGCCGATGATTTCTTGTTTATAAGAGATGGTATATCTTTGAAATTTAGCCCAAATTTTGCGGATTTTCCAAAGTGTGTTTTGAGATTTTGTAAAGCAAAAACAAAAAACCACCAAAGCAACGCTTAAAACAAAAAAAATCCAAAAATAAAGAGCTTTAATTTTTTTGTAAATCATCTTTATTAACCCAACCTATTTTTCCATCAGAAAACAGTACTTTAATATAATTTTGTCTTTTGCCTAAAACTTCTACTTTTTCATCTGCATTTGCCGTATAAAAATAAGTTGAAGGCTCTGTAGGTAAAATTTTAGCCCTAGAACCAGCCTTGATAATTGCATTTTGAGTATTGGTATCTACAAGAAAACTAAGTGCAAAACAAACAACTGCCAAAGCCAGAATAATGTAATTTTTTCTCCATACAAATAAAGCTCCAAATAAAACCGCTAAAAACCATAAGGTATATTGTTTATAAATATTTAAGTCTTTATTTACTGGATTTAAATCACTCTGAGTGCTGATTTCATCGTCACTAATTTTTAGTTTTAAATTTATATTTTCAAGCTTTTTACTGTCCTTATTGAAATACGAAAATTCAAAATTTGTTTTACTTAATGGCAAAATAGCATAATAAAAAGCACTAGAAGCATTAAAATCCCCTTTTAAATTTTCAATACCTTGCTTTTGAATTCCTTCTATAAAAAAGCTTTTAAGATTTGTATTGGTTGCGTTTAGTTCTACCATCATAATGATATTAGCATCATCAAAATAACTCGCTTTAACTTTTTTAATTTCCAAAGAACTTGCCACAAGGTGTGAAAAATCTTTATTGGATAAAGTATTTTCAAATTTGATAGGATTAAGATTGATATCGGCCTCTTGAAAAGCTTCATTATTTCTAAGAAGTTTGATAGAAATTTTACTCAAACTAGCATTTGAATTTTTGGCTTCAAACCATAAAGTTGTTTTATATTCGTTATTGATAAATTCCCATTTTGCATCTGGATTTAAAAAAGATAAATTAGTTTTTTCTACGCTTATGTTAAAATCAAATTTTGTATTTTCCGTAGTGCGAGCATAGATCGTAATAGGAAAAACTTCTCCAACATATACCCTACTTGGATATTCATCATTTGTAAGAACCAAACTCCCTTTGGCTACAAAAGGATCGTCTACATTGCTTTCAAAGTCATTGTTTTCATCACTTGGCGGAATATTTTGATAAATTTTTTGTTCTTCTTGGGGTAATTTTTGTAATTCTTTTTGCATATTTTCATCTTGGCCACTAAATACAGAAATTTCACCCCTGCCAAACAATACAACAACACTAAAAATTAAAGTTAATAAAATTTTCAAAATAAAAAGCCTTTAAGCATTTTTAAACCTACATCATTACCTAGGACTTTTTCACAAGCACGCTCAGGATGTGGCATGAGTCCAAAGATTTTTTTGTTTTCATCACAAATTCCTGCGATATCAAATACAGAACCATTTGGATTTGGCTCGTATTTTAGAGTAATAAGATCTTTATCTTGTAATTCTTTTAAAGTAGTCTCATCAGCGTAATAATTTCCCTCTCCATGGGCAATTGGTAAATTAATAATTTCATCTTTTTTGAAATTTTTCAAAAAGGCATTATCATTAGAAACTACTCTTAAATTTTGGTTTTTTGAGATAAAACTAAGATTGTTGTTATGCTTCATTGCACCTTTTAAAAGACCGCTTTCAAGTAAAATTTGAAAACCATTGCAAATGCCTAAGATATATCCTCCCTTTTTTGCATGATTAAAAACACCTTGCATAGCAGGAGCAAGTTTTGCAATAGCTGCACATCTTAGATAATCTCCATAAGAAAATCCGCCTGGCAAAACAACTAAATCTGTATCAAATTCTTTTTCTTCATGCCAAACAATCTGCGTTTTTACTCCAAGTTTTTCAAAGGCATAAGCTGTATCAAATTCACAATTTGTCCCTGGAAATCTAATAATAGCAACTTTCATTTTACTCTTTCTCAATTATAAGCTCATAATCTTCAATGACGCCATTTACCAACAACTCTTCACACATTTTTTTTACTTGTTCTTTGGCTAATTTTTCATCTTTCTCATCAAGAGAAATTTTGATTTGTTTTGCTATTTTTACTTCTTTAACACTATTAAAATTTAAAGAATGCAAAGCTTTTTCCACCGCTTTGCCTTGTGGATCTAAAACCCCATTTTTTAAAGAAATATTTACAATAACTTCCATATTTTTCCTTAATTTAATATTCTTTTTAAAACTTCTTCATAAGCCATTTTTACATTACCTAGATCTTGACGAAATCTATCTTTATCTAATTTTTCATTGCTAAATTTATCCCAAAATCTACAACTATCAGGGCTTATTTCATCGGCTAAAACAAGTTCATTATCTTTAGTTAAACCTAGTTCGATTTTAAAGTCAATCAGCCTTAAATTTTTATTGTCAAAAAATGGAGTTAAAATAGAGTTAATCTTTCTAGCCATATTTTTAATTTCACTAATTTGAGCTTCATTTTGCACTAAATTTAAAATCAAACAATGCTCATCATTGATAAAAGGATCGCCTAAGGCATCATCTTTAAGACAAAATTCCACCAAAGCAAAAGGTAGCACAGTGCCATCTTTAATGCCCAGTCTTTTTATAAGAGAACCTGTTGCAACATTGCGTACTATAACTTCAATAGGAACAATTTTACATTTTTTAACCACTTGTTCTGTATCGCTTATAGTTTCTACCAAATGAGTTTTAATCCCATTTTTTTCGAGCAAATGAAAAATTTCAGTACTGATTTTACAGTTTAATGCGCCTTTTCCACTTTCATTGCCTCTTTTTTCTGCATTAAAAGCAGTTAAATCATCTTTAAACTCACTAATTAGTAAATTTTCATTATCAGTTTTGAAAAGTTTTTTACCTTTTCCTTCGTAAAGCATTTCTTTTTTTGTCATTTTATTGTCCTTGTTTGATATTTAAAATTTTAATAGTATCAATAGCTGATTTTAACTGTGCGTCATCATTGATTTGTTTTTGACTGATTAGATTTTTATTGTCTTTATTTTCTTGTTTATCTTCTTTTTTATTTTTATCTATTTTTTCAAGCTCACTTTCTAAATGTTGTTTTAAGTCGCTTTCTTTTATAGAAAAACCATCTTCTTGAGTATTTACTTTACCTGGAAAAACTTCAATATCAGGTTTTACACCCACTGCTTGAATAGTACGCCCGCTTGGAAGATAATATCTTGCAATAGTAAGCCTTAAAGCTTCAGTTTTATTAATAGGTATGATTTGCTGAACACTACCTTTTCCAAAAGTATTTTCACCCACAATAACACCGCGTTTAAGATCTTGTAAAGCTCCACTTACAATTTCACTTGCACTAGCACTTCCACCATTTACAAGCACAACCAAAGAAGCATTAGAAATTTTGTTTTTAGGATCGGCTTTATATTCTTGATTTTCACTTGCGATGCGTCCTTTTTGAGAAACAATAACACCTTTATCTACAAATAAATTTACAAGTCCTATGGCTTGATTTAAAAGTCCACCAGGATTATTTCTAAGATCTAAAATAACTCCTTTAACATTAGGATATTTTTTAAGTTCTTTACTTGCCACATCTACAACATTTTTATCAAAATTTGTAACCCTAAGATAAAGAATGTTTTCATTTTCTATCATTTTTGCATAAACACTTTCTATCTTAATAATTTCTCTTGTAAGTGTAACATCAAAAGGTTTTGTTGCACCTTTTCTAAAAATGGTTAAAGTGATTTGAGTTTTTGGCTTACCACGCATTTTATCTACAGCATCATTGAGATTAATTCCTAAAGTGGCCTCATCATTAATTTTTAAAATAATATCTCCTGATTTTATCCCTGCTTTATCTGCTGGTGTTCCTTCTATAGGAGAAACAACTGTTAAAGCACCATCTTTCATACCTACGGTTATACCAAGGCCGCCAAATTCACCATTGGTTTGAATTTTCATATCATTAAAATCTTTTTCATTTAAAAAAGAAGAATGCGCATCAAGATTGCTTAAAAGTCCTGATAAAGATTTATCCACCAAATCGCTGATATTTTGATCATCCACATAGTATTGCTCTACTATAGCAAGAGTTTTTGTAAGCTTATCTAAAGCTTCTAGGCGTTTTTGAACCTGCTCTTCTTTTTGATCAACTTTAGCTTGTAAATGACTTGTTAAAAATAGACATAAAATAAAAGTAGTGGCAAAGCCTGCAAGACCCGCAAAAAATCGTTTTGTTTTCAAAATAAGCTCCATCATTGAGTTTTAGTTTAAAGAGTAAATTTTAATAAAAATTGCTTAAAACTTCGTAAATAAATTTAAATTCTTAAAAATATGTTAAAATAGACTAAAAATTCCAAAAAGAAAGTTAATACAATGTGCCAAGAAAAACATACTCATACACATTCTCAAAAACATCTTAAAGCAGTTTGCAATCGTCTAAGTAGAACCATAGGGCATTTAAGCGCTATTAAAAGAATGGTTGAAAATGACAAAGATTGTAGTGAAATTTTAATCCAGCTTGCTGCCGTAAAAGCCGAAGTTAACAATACTGCAAAAGTAGTTTTAAAAGAACATTTAGCTCATTGTATGGTACATGCTGTAGAAGAAAATGATATTCAAAGTATAGAAGAATTAAACAAGGCTATAGATATGTTTATGAAATAATCTAAAATTAGTCATTTGTCCTATTATTTAAAAAATTTTACTCAATTAACTTGACATTATATGACTAAAGTTATATAATGTCAAGTATATAAACTAAATAAAGGATAAAACATGGCAAATATACAAGATTTTTTAACTGATAATATGCTTTCAAACCTTGAAAGTGCAGCATCTTTAGCTATACATTCTAAAAATAATGAAGTTGTACCTTTACATCTTTTATGGGCTTTAAGCGTAGATAGTACAAGTATTTTAAATCAAATTTTAAATAAATTAAATATTTCCAAAGAAGCCTTAGAACTTGAAATTAAAAGCAGAATTTCAAAACTTGCAACGAGTTCAAATGTAAACCGTGAAAATATACGCTTTTCCAATGAACTTATAAATTCATTAGAAAATGCTAAAGGATTAATGAGTGCCAATGGAGATAGTTATTTAAGTGTGGATACTTGGCTTATAAGTGAAAGTCAAAAAAGTCCTATTAAAGAAATTTTGGCGCAATTTTTAGATTTAAGAGAATTTCAAAAAGAGCTTGAAAGTCTAAGAGCGGGACGCAAAATGGATAGCAAAACAAGCGATGAAACTTTAGATAGCTTAAATAAATTTGGTATAGATTTAACCTTAAAAGCAAGCGAGGGTAAACTTGATCCTGTTATAGGCAGAGAAGAAGAAATCGAGCGTTTGATGCAAATTTTAATACGCAAAACCAAAAACAACCCTATACTTTTAGGCGAACCAGGCGTAGGAAAAACAGCTATAGTAGAAGCTTTAGCACAAAGAATTATTAAAAAAGATGTTCCAAAATCTTTGCAAAATAAAAAAGTTATCGCTCTTGATATGAGTGCTTTAATTGCAGGTGCAAAATACAGAGGAGAATTTGAAGATAGATTAAAAGCTGTGGTTAATGAAGTGATAAAAAGTGAAAATATCATTCTTTTTATCGATGAAATTCACACTATAGTAGGGGCTGGAGCAAGTGAAGGCAGCATGGATGCGGCAAATATTTTAAAACCTGCTCTTGCAAGAGGTGAACTCCATACCATAGGCGCAACTACTTTAAAAGAATATCGTAAATATTTTGAAAAAGATGCAGCCTTGCAACGCCGTTTTCAACCTGTAAATGTAGGTGAGCCAAGTGTTAATGAGGCTTTGGCTATGTTAAGGGGTATAAAAGAAAAGCTTGAAATTCATCATAATGTAACTATAAATGATAGCGCTTTAGTAGCTGCAGCTAAACTTTCAAAGCGTTATATAGCGGATCGTTTTTTACCTGATAAGGCCATTGATTTAATCGATGAAGCTGCAGCTGAACTGAAAATGCAAATTGAAAGTGAACCAAGTTCTTTAAGAAAAGTACGCAAAGATATAGAAACTTTAGAAGTTGAAAATGAAGCTTTAAAAATGGAAAATGATGAAAAAAATCAAAAAAGACTCGATGAAATCGCAAAAGAACTAGCCAATTTAAAAGAAAAACAAAATGCCCTAAATTCGCAGTTTGAAAATGAAAAAAGTGTTTTTGATGGTATAAGCGCTAAGAAAAAAGAAATTGATTTGCTTAAAAATGAAGCTTCTTTAGCTAAAGCTAGAGGTGAATTTCAAAAAGCAGCCGAGCTAGAGTATGGAAAAATTCCAAGTCTTGAAAAAGAAGTAGAAATTTTAGAAGATAAATGGAAAAAAATGAGTGAAAATGGAGTTTTACTTAAAAATCAAGTAGATGAGGATTTGGTTGCTGGAATTTTAAGCAAATGGACGGGTATTAGCGTGCAAAAAATGTTAACTTCTGAAAAACAAAAATTCTTAGAAGTGGAAAAACATTTAAAAGAAAGTGTCATAGGACAAGATAAGGCCTTAAGTGCTTTAGCTAGAGCCATTAAACGTAACAAAGCAGGACTTAATGCGGACAATAAACCTATAGGAAGCTTTTTATTTTTAGGGCCAACAGGGGTAGGAAAAACACAATCAGCTAAAGCTTTGGCAAAATTTTTATTTGACGATGAAAAAGCAATGATTCGCTTTGATATGAGTGAATTTATGGAAAAACATAGTGTTTCAAGACTCTTAGGTGCACCTCCAGGGTACATAGGACATGAAGAAGGTGGAGAGCTTACTGAAGCTGTGCGAAGAAAACCTTATAGCGTGCTTTTGTTTGATGAAGTTGAAAAAGCACATAAAGATGTATTTAATGTGCTTTTAGGGATTTTAGATGATGGTAGAGCAACCGATAGCAAAGGTGTAACAGTGGATTTTAAAAATACCATTATCATTTTAACTTCTAATATTGCCTCAAGCGCTATTATGAATTTAAGCGGAAAAGAACAAGAAGATGCGGTAAAAAATGAGTTAAAAAATTTCTTTAAACCTGAGTTTTTAAACCGCTTAGATGATATTATCACCTTTAATCCACTTGGAAAAGATGAAGCTTATGAAATAGTTAAGCTTTTATTTAAAGATTTACAAATGAGCTTAGAAAACAAGGGAATAAAAGCAAGTTTAAGCGAAAATGCAGCCCTTTTAATCGCTAAAAATGGTTTTGATCCTGATTTTGGTGCTAGACCTTTAAGAAGAGCTATTTATGATCTTATAGAAGATAAATTAAGCGATATGATACTTGCTGATGAACTTCATGAAAATGATAGCATTATCATTGATGCAAAAGATGATGAAATAATCATCAAAAAAGCTTAATCATTTTGAAAGTAGATCTTTCTACTTTCAAAATATAATCTCGCTTTCATTAAATTTCATATTTGCTTTTGGCAATGGTGATTTGGTGGTATAATAAGCACTTTCTCCTTTATAATTTCCACGATAAACCCCATTAGGAATGCTAAATTTTCTAGTTGTATCAGGGAATTTTTCTATATATTGAGTTAAAAATTCTCTAAACACAGGAGCAGCTGTTCTAGCCCCACCTTCTGTATAACGCATAGGCTTGTTATTATCATTTCCATACCAAATGATTGCTTCTATTTCAGGCGTAAGTCCACAAAACCAAGCATCAACACTTTTATTCGTTGTTCCTGTTTTTCCTGCTATTTCTATATCTTTTACTCTTGCATTACGTCCTGTGCCTTTTTCAACAACATTTCTCATCATATCTAAAACCAGAAAACTTTGCGCTTCATCGCTGACTTTACGCTCATTTGAGTTAAATTCCATGATGGTTTTACCGGTTTTATCCTGAACTTGTCTGATAATTTGAGGATCTTTAATCGTACCATAGTTCCCAAACATGGTATAAAATTTCGAATACTCCAAAGGAGAAATACCAAAACTTCCCAATACGATTGATAAATTAGGCGGTATATCTTTAAATCCAAATTCCATTAGTTTAGAGTAAAGAACATCAAGCCCCATATCAAGTGCGAGATTAATGGTAGCTAAATTTCTTGATCTTGTTAAAGCTTCTTTTAAGGTAATTAAACCTAAAAATTTACCCCCTTCATTTTTAGGTTTCCAATCCTCATTATTACCCGCTCCACCTTCAAAAATTCTAGAAATATCAGCAATTTCACTCATAGGCGAATATCCTAAATTAATCGCCACTTGATACACAAAAGGTTTAAAAGAGCTTCCAGGTTGACGCATACTTTGAGTAGCACGGTTATAATTACTTTTTTCATAATCAACCCCACCTACCAAAGCTAAAACATCGCCACTTTGATGATTTACCACGACCATAGCTCCGTTTAAAGTGCTTAAATTTGCATCTTTATCGCGTTTTACTATCTCATCATAACCAAATTTCAAAGCATTCTGCGCCATATTTTGAACATCTAAGTCTATATTTAAAATGATTTTATATCCACCTGTTTTTAAGTCTTTGATATTAGGGCTTAATTGTTTAATCACTTCATCTACGACATAAGGAGCAGTATTTTGAGTAAGCGTATCATCATAAACTTGCGGAATTTCTTTAATGGCTGTATCATAATCTGCTTTTGAAATCCAACCTAGATTATACATTCTTGAAATAACATTATTTGCTCTTGAGATGGAAAGATCTAAATGCTTTGTAGGATCATAACTGCTAGGTGCTTTTGGCATACCTACTAGCATAGCAATCTCTTTAAGGCTTAATTCATTTAAATTTTTATGAAAATACCCCAAAGCTGCGGTTTTTACTCCATAATACCCATGTCCAAAAAAGATAAAATTTAAATACCTTTCTAAAATTTGCTCTTTAGTTAAAATGGTTTCCATTTTATAAGCAAGCAAAGCTTCGCGAATTTTACGCGTAATAGTTCTTTCAGGGGTTAATTCCGTGTTTTTAATAAATTGCTGGGTAAGAGTGGAAGCTCCTTCCATGGTTTTTCCACCGCTTTTTATGATTTTTACAGCAGCTCTAAAAATGGCATCGATATTAACTCCATTATGTTCAAAAAAGCTTGTATCTTCTATAGCAACCAAAGCTTCTATAAGGCGTGGAGGAAGCTCTTCATAAGGAGCGTAAAAACGATGCTGTTCAAAAATATTAGCCACAAGCTTGCCATTTCTATCGTAAATTTGTGTTGTAAGAGGAGGTTTGTATTCTTTAAAAGTATAACCCTCAGTATCAGCACTTGTGAAAAGATAAGCCACATAAATAAATCCAGCTATAAACAAAAGAGTAAAAAATGAAAAAATATATTTTAATATTTTCATAAATAAGCCTTTAAAGTTTGGATATCAAGCCCTAAAGCAGTGCTTAGATTTCCTACTTGTTGGGTGATGAAATTTTGATGAAAACCCTCACACATAATACAACCCGCCTTGCCTTTATAAAGATCATTTTCTACATAATCTCTTAAAGCATTTTCATCAAAATTTTTAAAATAAAGCGTAGTTTTTGAAAGAGAAAAAACTCTTTTTTCAGGTTTTACAAGCAAAAAAGCCGATAAAATACTTGCATACTTGCCATTTTGCAAGGCAAGCATTTCATAAGCTTCTTTTTTATCCTTTGCTTTGGTAAGAATTTTTTCATCTATACAAACTATACTATCTGCAAAAAGCAAATTTTGGTTTTGAAAATCTTTGCCTAAAGTACTTAAAAATTGTCTTTCTTTTTCAAGAACTATTTTTTGAACATATAAAAAAGGTGAAATATTTTTATTTAAATTTTCATCATAATCAAAACTAACTTGCCTAAAATCAATCTTTGCGGTTTTAAGCAAGTTGGCTCTTGAAATGGAACTTGAAGCAAGAATTAACATTAAAGTGCTTTTTCTATCGTTTCTAAGCTTTGTTTTAAAGCTTCATTGATTTTGCTTAAATCTTTTCCACCTGCAGTAGCAAAATCATCTCTTCCGCCACCATTTCCACCTAAAATTTGCGCCGCTTCTTTAACCAAAGCTCCTGCTTTTAAAGGTGCATCTTTAACACCAGCTGCTAAAGTGATTTTTTCATCTTTTACTTGAATAAGTAAAATCACCGCTTTAGCAAATTTATTTTTAAAATCATCAATCATAGCTTTAATATCGCCATTATCTACGCGTTTTACGCAAATTTCAACACCTTGGATATTTTTAGAATCAAGCTCGGTTTTACTTGAATTTTTAAGCTCATTTTTTAAACTTAAAATTTCATTTTTAAGCTTTTTAACCCCGCTTAAAATATCATTATTTTTAAGTTCATCTTTTACTTTAGAAAGTTCTTCAAGTTGATTTTTTACAAATTCTAAAGCCGCTTTAGAAACCACAGCTTCAATGCGTCTAACTCCAGCACTCACACCACTTTCTTTAACTATGTAAAAACTTCCTATTTGAGCAGTATTTTTAACATGAGTTCCCCCGCAAAGTTCTTTGCTTTCACCTAGAGTCAAAACACGCACATTGCCTTGGTATTTTTCATTAAACAATGCTATAGCACCGCTTTTTTTAGCTTCTTCTAAAGGCATATTTTCTAAGATAGCTTCGCTTGAGTTTATAATCATTTCATTGACTCTTTTTTCAATGCTTTCTAGCTCTTCTTTGCTTAAAGCTTTATGATGAGTAAAATCAAATCTTAGTTTATTGCTTTCAACCAAAGATCCTGCTTGACTTACATGAGAACCTAAAATTTCTCTTAAAGCATGGTGTAAAAGATGAGTGGCTGAGTGGTGGCGTGCGATTTGCTCTCTTTTTTCTGTATCGATTCTTGCATGAACTATATCGCCAACTTTTAGTTCTTCGCCTGCTTTTACAAAGCTAAGATTGAGATTAAAAAACTTTTGCGTATCTAAAACTTCACGCTTAATTATAAATCCACTATCAGCACTTTGCCCCCCACTTGTTGCATAAAAAGGTGTGTTTTCAAGCATCACCCAACCCGCATCTTTAAGGGTGAAAACTTCTTTAAAATCTTCATCTAAAAGGGCTAAAATTTTACTTTCGCATTCTGCTTTTTCATAACCTACGAAATGATTTTCTCCAAATTTTTCAAGCAAGTTTTTAAAATCTCCGCTTGCAGTTTTATCTCCACTTCCTTTCCAAGAAGCCTTAGCGCGTGCTTTTTGCTCATTCATTAAAAGTTCAAATTTTTCTTCATCAACTTTAAGATTTTTTTCCCTTAACATATCAGCCGTTAAATCAAGCGGAAAACCATAAGTATCATAAAGCTTAAAGGCTACTTCTCCGCTAAAAATTTCTTTGGTGTTTTTAAGCTCTTCATTAAAAATTTCAATCCCATTTTCTATAGTGCTTAAAAATCTTTCTTCTTCAAGGCGAATTTGTTCTTTTATAAAGTCTTTTTTCTCATTAAGATAGGTATAATGTCCGCCCATTAAATCGCATACAATATCAACTAGTTTATACATAAAAGCTTGTTTAAAACCTAGCAAATATCCATGTCTTAAAGCACGACGCAAAATACGACGCAAAACATAACCTCTACCTTCTTTATCAAAACTTACCCCTTGCGCAAGTAAAAATACACTTGATCTTATATGATCAGCTATGACTCTAAAACTTGCTCCACTTTCATAAACATAAGTTTTATTGCAAAGTTTTGAAATTTCATTGATGATTGGCATAAAAAGCGAGCTATCAAAATTGCTGAATTTACCTTCTTTAATTGCAGTTACTCTTTCAAGCCCCATTCCTGTATCAATGCTTGGCTTTGGCAGTGGGCTAAGCACTCCATCAGCACTTCTTTCGTATTGCATAAAAACAAGATTCCAGATTTCTAAAAATCTATCTCCATCTCCGCCCATATAATCTTCGCTTGAGTTAAAATGCTCTTCTCCTTGGTCATAAAAAATCTCACTACAAGGACCACAAGGACCAGTATCGCCCATTTGCCAGAAATTATCTTTATCGCCAAATTTGTAAATTCTTTCTTTTTGAATGTGTTTTTGCCATAGATTAAAAGCTCCATCATCGTTTTCATGCACGGTTACATAAAGTCTATCTTTAGGTAGTTTTAAAACTTCAGTTACAAATTCCCAAGCATAAGCTATGGCTTGTTCTTTAAAATAATCCCCAAAGCTAAAATTCCCAAGCATTTCAAAAAAAGTATGATGGCGTGCGGTATATCCTACATTATCTAAGTCATTGTGCTTTCCACCCGCTCTTATACAAGTTTGACAGCTTGTTTTGCGTGGAGGGTTTGGGCGTGGAATTTCTCCTGTAAATATGCTTTTAAAAGGCACCATACCCGCATTAGTAAAAAGTAAAGTTGCATCATCAGGAACTAAAGGACTTGACGGGGTTATCTCATGTCCTTTTGATGCAAAAAAATCCAAATAAGCTTTTCTAATATCCATGAATTTTCCTAAAGAAATTTTTATAAAAACATATCATACCAAAATTACTTTAAATTAAGTAAAACTAAAATACAATAAACATTTTTATTTAATTTTATTTCTCTAAGGTTTTTTATGAATTTTATCAATCTTCAAGCCCAATATCTCGCATACAAAGATGAAATCAATGCTGAAATTGAAAGCGTTTTATCAAGCTCTTCTTTTATAGGCGGTGCAAAGCTTAACGAATTTGAGCAAAATTTAGCTCATTTTTTAGGTGTTAAACACGCTATAGGTTGTTCAAGTGGAACCAGTGCTTTATATCTTGCCTTAAGAGCCTTAGATATTGGCAAAGATGATGAAGTTATAGTGCCTAGTTTTACTTTCATAGCAACAGCTGAAGTTGTGGCCTTAGTAGGCGCAAAACCTGTTTTTGTAGATATAAATTTATCAAATTACAATCTTGATTTTGAAGCAGTGCAAAAAGCAATAACCCCAAAAACTAAAGCTGTTATAGCAGTAAGCATGTTTGGACAAATGAGTGATTTAAGGGCTTTGGAAGAAATTTTAAAAGATAAAAATATCACTTTGATCGAAGATGGTGCACAAAGTTTTGGTGCAAATTTCAAAGGAGAAAAATCCTGCTCTATAGCTAAAATTTCATGTACGAGTTTTTTTCCTTCGAAGCCTTTGGGGGCTTATGGCGATGGTGGGGCTATTTTTTGCCATGATGATGAAATTGCTAAAAAAATAAGAATTTTACTCAATCACGGACAAACTCAGCGTTATAAACATGAATTTATAGGTATAAATGGACGCCTTGACACCTTGCAAGCGGCGATTTTAAATGTTAAGTTAAAATACCTAGAAAAAGAATTAGACAAAAGACAAAAATTAGCACAAACTTATAATGCAAATTTAAAAAACTGCCAAATTCCGCAAATTGATCCAAATGCTTTTAGCGCTTATGCACAATACAGCGTTTTAGTTGAAGATAGAGCTAGTGTATTGCAAAAATTTGAAAAAGCTAATATACCTTATGCTATACACTATCCAACCCCTTTGCATAAACAACCTTGCTTTAGTGAGTTTTCAAATTTAGAACTTAAAAATTCAGAATACGCAAGCGAACACATCTTATCTTTGCCTTTTTCACCTTTTTTAAGTGAAGAAGAGCAAGAGCAAGTTATTTGTATTTTTAAAGATTAATTCCATGAAAATAGGTATCATAGGCCTTGGAAAAATGGGGCAAAACCACTTAAATGAACTTAGTAAAAATTCTCATTTTAAGCTTAATGCACTTTTTGATCTTTACAAAAATCCAAATCTAAATATTTTTGATGTTATTTTTTATGATGATTTGGATAAATTTTTAAATCAAAATAATGATATTATCATCATAGCAACACCTACAAATTCACATTTAGCAATAGCAAAAAAAATTTTTAAACAATGCAAATGCGTTTTAATCGAAAAGCCTTTAGCTCTAAATTTAAAAGAAATAGACGAAATTTCAAATTTAGCTAAAGAATACAGCGTAAAAGTAGGCGTAGGTTTTTGTGAAAGATTTAATCCTGCGGTTTTAGCCCTAAAAAAAGAGCTTAGAAATGAAGAAATTATCAGCATTAACATACAAAGATTTTCACTCTACCCGCAAAGAATCAGCGATGTAGGGATTTTGCAAGATTTAGCTGTGCATGATCTTGATTTGCTTTGTTTTTTAAGCAAACAAGAAATAACAAAAACCAATTTGCTTAAAAAATACACCCAAGATCAAACAAGAGAAAGTGAAAGCATTATTCTATGTGAGCTTGAAAAATGTATTGCTAGCATACATCAAAGTTGGAATAGCACACAAAAACTAAGAAAAATTCATCTTATTACTAAAAATCATTTTTATGAAGCCAATTTAAATGACTTTTCTTTATTAAAAGATGGAAATTTTATAGAACTTACTCAACAAAGTCCACTTTTTTCAGAACACGAGGCTTTGTTAAAACTTATCGATAATCAACCCAATCATCTAGCCAGTACGAGCGATGCTTACAAAGTTCAAGAAATTTTAGAAAGGTTTGCGTGAAATTAGTTTTATTTTTAAATATGGGCGGAGCTACGAATTTACAAGATTGTGAAGTTTTTTTAAAAAATATGTTTAATGATCCTTATATTTTAGGAATCAAAAATCGATTTTTAAGAAAATTTGTAGCATGGATCATAACAAAGGCTCGCGTTAAAGCCATGCAAGAAAACTATAAAAAAATGGGTGGAAAATCCCCTTTAAATGAACTTACTCAAAGCCTGTGTAACAAGCTTAATTTAAAACAAGATGAATTTAAATTTGATTTTGTAAATCTTTATGTGCCTCCTTTTGCCACAGAAATTTTGCAAAAATACACTTTAAATGAAAGTGATGAAATCATTCTTTTTCCACTTTATCCGCACCATTCTTGCACCACAGTAACTTCATCTTTAGAAGTTCTGCAAAATGAAATTTCAAAGCAAAAAATTCAAGCAAAAGTAAAAACTATAGATATTTTTTACAAAAATGAGCTTTATAATGAGATGATAGTTTCGCACATTTTGGATAAAAAAAGTAAATTTGATGCCAAAATTTTGATTTTTTCAGCACATTCTTTACCACAAAGCATTATTGACAAAGGTGATTTATACGAAAAACATGTAAATGATCATGTAGAAATTTTAAAAGAAAAGCTAAAAGATCATTTTGATAAATTTATTTTAGCTTATCAGTCTAAACTAGGTCCTGTAAAATGGCTTGAACCAAATACAAGCGATGTTTTGGCAAATTTAAACGATAAAGCTTTGATTTATCCTATTTCTTTTTGCATTGATTGTTCTGAAACGATTTTTGAACTAGGTATGGAGTATAAACATTTAGCAAAATGTGATTATGATTTGATAAGTTGCCCTAATGATAGTGATGAATTTATGGAATTTATTTTAAATTCTATAAATTCACCCTTAGCAAGAAAAACT